>CAYUPA010000043.1:0-8135 GCA_964446565.1 uncultured Lachnospiraceae bacterium | reverse complement strand
GCGAGATTCTGCCCTCGACCGTGATCTTCGCCGTCGGCGCCTGTATTGCGGTTTTAGGACTGCTGGTCTTCTTTCTGTACCGCGCGGTAAAGGATATCTACCTTTCCGGCATCGTCGGCATCGTGGGCCTCGCGGGCATTATCGGCCTGTATTTTCTGAAACCTGAAATCTACGACGGACTGATCGCGAATGTATTCAACTGGCTGAGCGTGATGGACCGCTATTCGGATTTCTATTCCGGAATCTTCAGCTTCAGTCATATTCTGTTCTTTTTGTCGCTGAGCTTCTTCTTCGTCTTTTTAACGGTACAGACGATTGAAAAGAGAAGATGGAGTTAGGAGGAAAAGCGATGGCAAAGTTCGATTTTAAAAATGCGGTAAAACACAACAAGAATTTAAAATACGGCGGCTACGCCATGATCGTCACGACGATTGTGCTGATCGTGCTCATCGTTGTCAACGTCCTTTTTGACAAGCTGGGCTTAACGATCGACCTGACGGAAGAGGAGTATTATTCGGTTGGCGACGATTCGATGGAGATTATCAACGCGCTGGATCAGGATGTAGATATTTACGCCTTCTACGCGTCCGGGGACGAGGACGGGAATTACGCGCGGATGGTCGTAAATTTCCTCGAGCAGTATGTCAATCTGTCCGATCACCTGTCGTTTTCGATCAAGGACCCGGTCGGCGATCCGGCGTTCGCGAGCCAGTACATGAAGAATGCGAACGAAACGATCAGCAGCGGCAATATCGTTGTGACCTCGAAGGAGACCGGCCGGTATAAGATTCTGGACCTGTCGGACATGCTGCTGATCACGGCTGATTCTTCGTCGTCCAACGGCTACAAGGTCTCGGCATGGGACGCGGAGTCGGCGATCACCGGGGCTGTGCAGTATGTAACCTCCGACTTTACACCGGTTCTGTATCAGCTGAGCGGACACGGGGAAACGATGCTCGACGATAAGGTAACGGACTATCTGAACACTTCCAACTTCGAGGTGGCGACGCTGAGCATGGTGGCCGGCGACGAAATTGAACCGTCCACCTACAACACCATTCTGGTGAATAATCCGCAGAATGATCTTACGGACCCGGAATATGAAACGCTGATTCATTATATGGAAAACGGCGGCCGGCTGATTTTCCTCGCGGAGCGCGGCCTGCCGGTGATGACGAATTTCGATAAGCTCCTCGCGCGCTTCGGCCTCGGCATCGACCGGAACGGGTACGTCATTGAAACCGATACGAACCAGTTCTATCAGTATCCTCAGCTGGTTCTGCCGAAACAGCAGGAAGGGGATAAGGAAGCGGAACCCGGAACGGAAGGGTCCGTCAATGAGATCATCGCGAATCTGGAAGATACGGAGCAGCTGATGATGCTGGCGCCGGTCAATATCACGATCGCGGACGATCGGAACCGCGCGACCGATGTGACGCAGCTTTTGTTCACGTCGGACGGCGCGCTGATCAAGGCGGAGGGAAACGACGCGTTCGCGTATCAGGAGGGCGATGAAAAAGGGCCGTTTAATCTGGCCGTTCTCGCCTATGAACAGGAACAGGTCGGCAATAATGTAAAAGACGCGAAGCTGATCGTCGTCGGCAGTTCCACATTCATCGATTACGAAGGGGCCTCGGGCCTGACGACGAACGGGAACTACAAGTTCTTCCTCAATGTTTGCAGCTATCTGCAGGACGCCGTCTCTTCGCTCTATATTCCGGCGAAGGAATTTACGACGGAAACCCTGTCTACGACGATGGCGACGGCCCTGACCGGCGGTATCGTGTATACAATCGTCATTCCGCTTCTGATCGTGGGCGTCGGAATCTTTATCTGGATCAGGAGGAAGAATCTATGAGCCGGGGCAAGCGTTTACTCGTCCTGAGTCTTGTTTTGGCCGTCAGCATCGTTTCCCTCGCGGTGGTTTCGCAGGTCGTGAAGAACCGTCCGGACGAATCGTCCGAGGAGTTCGACTCCGGCTCGTCGTATGAGGGGTACGGCCATTTGTACGACTATAAGACCTCGGATATCGAGACGATCCGGATTCAGAATGATCTCGATGATTTTACCCTGAAATCGACCGTCGTGCCCGCGGAGCCGAAGGAGGAATCCGGGGAGGACACGGACAGCACGCCTTCGTCCGGTTCGGAGTCAGGGGATTCGGATTCCTCGGAGGAGGAAGAAGAGCCTACGGTTACATGGAGCCTTGTCGGGCATGAGGACTGGGTTCTGAAGACGCAGAGCGTAAACGATACGGTGCAGCTGGCGGCGAATCTGTTCGCGAACCGGAAGGCGGAGGAGAACGCCTCCGACCGGAACCTTGCGGATTTCGGTCTGGATCATCCCCGTTCGACACTGACTTTTACGTTTTATAACGGGGAGTCGAGAACGATCTCCGTCGGAAACGCGACGACGGACGGCAAGTACTGCTACGGCATGATCGACGGCGACGACGCGATTTATACGCTGGGCCGCAACGCGGGCAATACGGCGGAGTTTACGGCGGAGAATCTCCGTTTCATCTCCACGCTCACGCCGGATGAGAACGGCGAGTTCTATTATATCAAGATCGACAATGCCAACGGGCGGAACATTGAAATTTCCTACGCGGGCCTTCACGATACCGAAAACGGCGATTCGCTTGCGTACTATAACCCGGGTACGTGGAAGTTCGCGACCGGAGAGGACTATGCCTATCAGACCACAATGTTCGCAAGCGCCGACCTGCAGACGCTCTATTCTTCCATACCGACGCTTACAATCGATGAGCAGATCGAGGATCACGCGAAGGACCTTAACCAGTACGGCCTCGGCGATGTGCCGGAGCATCATCTCGTCCTGACGTACCGCGTTATGGTCGATGAGGCGGAGGTGTCGGAGGCCGCGGAAAACGGCTATCCGATCGATACCTCGGACGCGGTTTACGACGAGGACACGGGCAGGTCATACTGGTATACGACGCTGGAATACTATTTCGGCAAGGAGTATACCAATGACGAGGGGACCGCGATGGTCTATTTCCGCAACGCGGACAGCGACGATGTTTTCGGCGTTCTGAAGGAAACGGTGGACCAGTTTGATTTCGAGCCGTTTTCCTACATCCAGAAAACGATCTATCTGAACAACATCGATAACGTTGATACGATGCATGTCGAATTCGAAGGCGAAACCTACGACATCACGGCCAAACGCGGCGAGCCGACGGTGGACGAAAGCGGCAAGGAGGAACGGCCGGTCGTCTTCCGGATCAACGGACAGCTCGTCGATACCTCCGCATTCCGAAAGATGTATCAGGCGCTCATCGGAATTATGGCGGATTATGAAATCTACAATGAAAAGCCGGATTACGATCCGTCGGACAAGGTAGAGATCGACTACGTTTTCACGGACGGCAGCACCCATTCGGTCACCTATTACCGGCTGAACGACTTTTACTATGTGACGCAGGTCGCGGACGACGCGTGGTTCGCCTGTAAGAACCGGCAGTTTGACGATATCCGGACGACGACGGAGCAGTGCCTGAACAGCACGGCCGAAACGGAAGAGTCCGGGGAATAATCCGATCGAAGCGCAGGGACAGACGGGGTATAAACATGAAAATAGCAATTCTGGGATTTGGGACGATAGGGTCCGGCGTATGGGAGGTCCTTCAGAAAAATCGGAAAATCATTGAAAAACGGCTGTCGGACGCGGTTGAGATCGCCCATGTGCTGGATTTGCGGGATTTTCCGGCACATCCGGTGCAGAAAGTCCTCGTGAAGGATATCGCCGTTATTTTGGAGGACCCGGCGGTGAACGTGGTCGTAGAGTGCATGGGGGGCCTCAGTCCGGCGTATGAGTTTGTGAAAGGCGCGCTCGAAGCGGGAAAAAGCGTCGCGACGTCCAATAAGGAGCTCGTCGCGGAAAAGGGCGCGGAGCTTACGAAGACGGCGGAAGACCACGGGGTTGATTTCTTCTATGAAGCCAGCGTCGGAGGCGGCATTCCGGTTATTCGCACGCTGCGGCAGTCGTTTGCGTCGGAAACGGTTCTGGAGATTCAGGGTATATTGAACGGAACGACGAACTATATCCTGACCCAGATGGAGCAGAACCGCCTCCCCTATGCGGACGCGCTTGAAAAGGCGCAGAGACTGGGCTACGCGGAGAAAAATCCGGAAATGGACGTCGAGGGAACGGACGCGTGCCGGAAGCTCGCGATTCTTTCGTCGCTCGCGTACGGCGCGAATGTCCGCTATGAGGACATCCCCACGGAGGGGATCACAGGCATTACGATGCGGGAGATTGCGGAGGCAAAAGCGGAGAACAGGACGATCCGTCTGGTCGCCCGGTCGAAAATGGAAGACGGAGTTCTCCATGCCCGGGTCTCGCCGGTATGGCTTCCCGCCGGCCATCCGCTTGCCGCCGTGCGGGACGTGTATAACGCGGTCCGGATTCGGGGCAACATGGTCGACGATATCCTTCTTGAAGGAAAAGGCGCCGGACGGGAAGCGACCGCAAGCGCCATGGTTTCCGACGTGATCGCGGCCTTACGGAACCGCCGCCTCGGCGTTTCGGAGAATCCAGTCTGGGACGAGAGAACGATTCCGGTCTGTGCGGCGGAACGGGAGGAAAATGTCGGGTGTTAATCGTAAAGAAGTTTGGCGGCAGCTCCGTTGCGGACGCGGAACGGGTACGGCATGTCGCCGGATTGATTAAGGAAGACGTGGACCTGGGGCATCGGGTTGTTGTCGTCTTATCCGCGCAGGGAAAGACGACGGACGCCCTGATTGCGAAAGCCTGTGAAATCACACCGAATCCGAACCGCAGAGAGCTTGATATGCTGATTACGACGGGCGAACAGCAGTCCGTCGCGCTGATGGCGATGGCCCTTCAGGCGATCGGCTGCAAGGCGGTTTCGTTGAACGCGTTTCAGGTTCCGATGCGGACGACGCGGGTTTATGGAAATTCCAGACTGAAGACGATCGGCAGCGAACGAATCAATCAGGAACTTGATAACGGAAATGTTGTGCTCGTGACCGGATTTCAGGGCGTCAACCGTTATGATGACTTTACGACGCTGGGGCGCGGCGGCTCGGATACGACGGCGGTCGCGCTCGCGGCCTCGCTTCATGCCGACCGCTGTCAGATTTATACGGACGTGGAAGGCATTTACACCGCGGACCCGCGCATTGTCAAGAACGCAAGGAAGCTCCGGGAAATCGGATATGACGAGATGCTGGAGCTTTCTTCAACCGGCGCGAAGGTGCTGCACAATCGGTCCGTCGAAATGGCGAAACGGTATCATGTGGTGCTGGAAGTGCTTTCCAGCATGACAAAGGCGGAGGGGACCCTGGTAAAGGAGGATGCGAAAGTGGAGAGACTGCTGATTACCGGCGTCGCGGCCGATACCAACGTGGCGCGCATTTCCGTGATCGGCCTTGAGAATGTTCCGGGGAAAGCGTTCCATCTGTTCGATCTGCTGTCCCGTCACAATATCAATGTCGATATTATCCTGCAGTCGATCGGACGGGACGCGACGAAGGATATTTCATTTACGATTCCGCTTGAGGCAAAGGATGAGACGCTCGCGCTTCTTTATGAGAATCAGGAAAGCCTCGGCATTCAGGAAATTAAATGGAGCGATCAGGTCGCCAAGATTTCCGTCGTCGGCGCCGGCATGATTTCCAATCCGGGCGTCGCCAGCAAGATGTTTGAGGCTCTTTACAACGCCGGCATCAACATTCATATGATTTCCACCTCCGAGATCAAGATTTCGGTCCTCGTTGCCAAGCGCAATGTGAATCTGGCGATGGAGGCCATTCACGACCGGTTCGATATGGCCCGGGGTTAATCGGTTATGAGCCGGTATACGATTGGAATCGACTGCGGGACCCTTGCGGCCCGCGTTGTCGTTGTCGATGTGGAAAATGGAAGGGAAGTTGGCTCGGCTGAGTGTGTCTATGCGCATGGTGTGATCGACCGCGCTCTGCCGGGGGCCGCTTCAGGGGCCGTTCTGCCCGCGGACTGGGCTCTCTGCGCTCCGCAGGACTACCTGACCGTGCTCTATGAAACCGTCCCGGAAGCGGTGCGAAATGCCGGCACGGACCCTGATTCGATTGTCGGGATCGGCACGGACTGCACGACGAGCACCATGATGCCGGTTGACCGAAACGGCGATCCCCTGTGCCTGCAGGAGCGATGGAAGGATCATCCGCACGCGTGGGCGATGCTCTGGAAGCACCACGCGGCGCAGCGGTATGCGGACCGCATGACGGAAACGGCGCAGGGGACGGGACAGCCATGGCTTGCGCGCTACGGAGGAAAGATCTCCTCGGAATGGGTTTTCCCGAAGCTGTGGCAGATTCTTGAAGAAGACCCCGAACTGTATGAGGCGGCCTACGCGTTTATGGAGATTTCCGACTGGCTCGTCATGAAAATGACGGGGCGCTGGGGAAGAAATACCAGCGCGCTGGGCTATAAGGCCCTGTGGGACCCGGAAGCCGGATTTCCGGACGAGGACTATTTCGCTGCGCTGCATCCGGGCCTTCGGTCTGTCGTCCGGGAAAAGATTCTGCCGGAAGGGATGCGGATTCTTCCGTCAGGCGGGCCTGCGGGTCCGCTGTGTGAGGAGGCGGCGCGGAAGATGGGGCTCCGCCCCGGGACGGCCGTCGCCGCGGCCTTTCCTGACGCGCATGTCGCGCTGCCGGCCGTGAAGATTACAGAACCGGGGAAAATGCTTCTCATCATGGGAACTTCAACCTGCGATATCCTGCCTGGACGGCAGCCAAAGACGGTTCCGGGAATCTGCGGCGTGGTGAAGGACGGGTCGATTCCCGGATTCTACGCCTATGAAGCGGGCCAGTCCGGCGTCGGCGATATTCTGGGCTGGTTTGCGGAAGAGTGCGTGCCGGAGAGCTATGCCGTCGAGGCACGCGAAAGAGGTCTCAGTCTCCATCGGCTCCTCGAAGAAAAAGCGGCGCGGCGGGACGGCGGACAGAGGCTCCTCGCGCTCGACTGGCTCAGCGGAAACCGGAGCGTTCTGGTTGACGCCGGCCTTTCGGGAATGATCCTCGGCCTGACACTGCAAACGAAGCCGGAGGACATATACCGCGCGCTTATGGAAGCGACGGCCTTTGGACAGCGGATCATCTTTGAGACGTTCGAGAGCGCGGGAGTGCCGGTCGGAGAGGTCTGCGCCGCCGGCGGCCTCCCTGAGAAAAATCATTTAATGATGCAGATTTACGCGAACGTCTTAAACCGGACGATTCATATCGCGGGCTCGACGCAGGCCTCGGCGCTGGGGTCCGCTATTTTCGCCGCCTGGACGGCGGGCGTGTATCCGGATATGAAAACGGCCTCCGACAGGATGGGATCGCTGAAGGATACGGTGTACAGGCCGGTTCCGGAACAGGTCCGGGGCTATGAGACGCTGTACAGGGAATATAAGAAACTGCATGATTATTTCGGCCGCGGAGGCTCCGCGGTCATGAAGGTGCTAAACGGCCTGAAAACAGAAGAGAAGCCAAACGGCCTGAAAAAGAAGTGGAACTAAACGGCCTGAAAAAAGAAGGAGCACAGGAAATGCTGGACCGATTCAAAGAGCAGGTTTTGCGCGCGAATCAGGAACTGGTCCGCCGGAATCTCGTCCTCTATACCTGGGGCAACGTCAGCGGATATGACCGGGAGAGCGGTCTGGTCGTTATTAAGCCGTCCGGCGTGGACTACGACGCGCTGCGGGCGGAGGACATGACGGTTCTTGACCTTGCGGGGCATGTTGTGGAAGGCCGTTTTAAACCGTCCTCCGATACGGATACGCATCTTACCATTTATCGGAACTTTCCGGGAATCGGCGGGGTGGTTCATACGCACTCGACCTGGGCCACGATTTTTGCGCAGGCGGGACAGGGAATTCCGGCGCTTGGCACGACGCACGCGGACTATTTCTACGGTACGGTGCCCTGTACGCGTCCGATGACAAAGGAGGAAATCGGCGGGGAGAACAGCGGGCAGTACGAAGAAAACACAGGAAAAGTGATTGTGGAAACCTTTGCGTCCGCGTCTATCGATCCGCTTCAGATTCCGGCTGTGCTGGTCCGAGAGCACGGACCGTTCTGCTGGGGGAGCGACCCGGCGGAGGCGGTCTACCATGCGGTGGT
>CAYUPA010000042.1:0-10423 GCA_964446565.1 uncultured Lachnospiraceae bacterium | reverse complement strand
GCCTTCGCCTTTAAGAAGCCCGTATCAAAGGACGCGTTGTGGGCGACCAGTACGCTGTCCCCGCACCATTTGCGAAACGCCGGCAGCGCCTCGGCAATCGAAGGCTGTCCCTTTACATCCTCGTCCCGGATGGAGGTCAGTTCCGTAATCCGGGCGGGAACCGGCATTCCCGGATCAACAAACTGGCTGAAGCGGTCCGTGATCTGTCCGTTTTCGATCTTCACCGCGCTGATTTCAAGGACCTGATCCTTCTCCTTATTGAAGCCTGTCGTTTCAATATCGAACACCACGAAACGGTCGTCGAAGGACTGCCCGCGGCCGCGGGTTACGGCGTCCCGCAAATCGTCCACCAGATACGCCTCGACGCCGTAGATCGGCTTGATGCCGGCGGTCCTGGCCGCGTCCATCACCTCCGGGAACCCCTGCACCACGCCGTGATCGGTGATGGCGACCGCGGAATGGCCCCACGAGGCGGCCTGCCGAACAAGGTCCCCGGGAGAATCCACCGCGTCCATTTCGCTGATCTGCGTGTGGGCGTGCAGCTCGACGCGCTTTCGCTCCGCCGTATCGACCCGCTTTTTCCGCAGCTGTTCCTTAATCGGGTACATGGCCTTTATAAACAGCATCGTTTCGTGGGTATAGGTCTCTTCCTGCATCGTACCCAAAATCGCAAGCTGTCTTCCCTTCGCGAAGCATCCCCGGTTTTTTTCCAGAATGTCCGGTTCCAGAAAAACCTGCGCGGCGATGGAGCCGCTGTAATCCGTTATATGCAGGCGCAGACGCACGGTGCCGTGGATCTCTTTTTCTTCGGCGGTGATGATCTCCCCCTTGACGATGACCTCGCCCTGCGCGTTTTCGATGTTTTTAAGCGGCCGCGCCTCGCCGGAAAACGGATCGCCGTACAGCATCCGGTCGGCTTCCTCTTTGCGCTTCGGGTCCGCATTGAGCGGTTCCGCGCAAAGCGTGAGACTGCCCGCGATCAGCGTCCACTCATGGAGGAACTCGTCCTCCCTGACGGATCCCCTGACACGGACCGTCTGTCCGGATGAAAGCACCGGTTCGACGCGCTTTTTGTACTCCGACTGCGGAAGAAAGGCCTTGACCGTTATGCTGCCCGTATAGTCCGTAATCCGCAGCGTGAGAATGATCTTGCCGCCCTTGATCTCGCGGCTCTTGACCGAGCGGATCACCCCCTGCAGGATCACGTTTTTCGCTTCGTGATCACAGAAGGAATAGTCCTTTGGCGCGCCGGAAACGAGCTTCCCCCAGAGGGCGATATCCTGCTTCTTCGGAGGTGCCGCGGGGTCTGCCTCCTCCACGGAAGCGGAAAAGGAAGCTGAATTTTCCACAGCGGGCCGGCTCTCCGCCATCGACCGGCTCTCCGCCGTCGACCGGCTCTCAGCCATCGGCAGGTTCTCCGCCGTCGGCAGGTTCTCCGCGGCGAAACTGTTTCCCTCAGCGGGCCGCCTCTCAGCCGCGGACAGGCTTCCCGCAGAAAAGCGGTTCTCCATCTGAAAATCCGCCTCGCTGTCTGCGAGGCCCTCCCGTATGAGCCGCTCATCCAGTTCCCGGCGCCGTTCCTCCGCGCGCATTGTTTCTTCCGGATCGGCCTTGACCGGAATCCAGACGACGCGAAGGCTCTTCCCGGTCTCCTCTTCAATCCGGCTTTCCAGCTCCGAGGCGACATTCTTTTGCCGCAGCGGGGCAAGCGCCGCCTCCGCCACGCCGATATCGAGCTGCGTCCCGTGAAGACGCCAGTCGCCGTTGTGCAGGAACCTGCCGCAGAGCGGCGAAACTCCGTCCACGTACCGCAGAAGGTGCTCCCGGTATTCCTGCCCGTGTTCCTGAAAGTCGTACCGCGGATAGCGGATATGGAGACGCACGGCGAGTCTGTCGTGCAAAAACGCCCGAATCCCCGTGCGAAGGTCCTCTTCCAGCTGCTTCTCCGCAAGGCGGGGAGTTTCTACGTAAATATGTAAACAGCGCTTCTCCTTCGAGACGCGCAGTTGTCTGACACTGAACAAGTTCGCCTGTTTCTCGCAGTCTCTCCCCTCGAACGCGCCCGGGAAGACCTCTAAGAGCGGCTTGTTTTGTTCTTTTTCCATGAACTTCTCCCTTTGTTCCTACGTCCCGCAGATTTTTTGTTCCTACGCCCTGCGGATTTCTTCAAGCAGTGCGTCAAGCAGCTGATCCTCCGGCACCTTTCTCAGAATCTGTCCTTTTTTGAAGATCAGACCTTCGCCGTCGCCGCCGGCGATGCCGAAATCCGCCTCCCGGGCCTCGCCGGGGCCGTTTACGGCACAGCCCATCACAGCGACCTTAAGGGGCCTGTCGATGTCTTGAAGCGCTTTTTCCGTTTTTTCCGCGAGCGAGACCAAATCGATGCGGGTCCGCCCGCAGGTAGGGCAGGAGATCAGTTCCACGCCGAAGCGGCGGACGCCCGCAAACGTCAGAATTTTACGGGCCGCCCGGATTTCTTCCGCCGGGTCGCCGGTCAGGGAGACCCTCAGGGTATCGCCGAGCTTCTGGTATAAAAGAAGGCTGAGTCCCATCGCGGACTTAATTGTGCCGTCCGTTACCGTTCCCGCTTCGGTAATTCCGATGTGCAGGGGGTAATCGCATCGCTGCGCGAAAAGGCGGTGCGCCTCGGCACAGACCGCGAGATCGGTCGCCTTCATGGACACCACGAGATTTTCATAGCCGAGCTCCTCGATCAAACGCACGTTTTCAAGAGCGCTCTGTGCAAGAGCCTGCGCCGTCGGTCCGCCGTACTTTTCGAGCAGACGTTTCTCAACGGAGCCCGAATTGACGCCGACCCGGATCGGAATCGCCCGTTCCCTTGCTGCTTCGACGACCTTGCGCACGTTTTCCGTCCCGCCGATGTTGCCCGGATTGATTCGAATCTTATCGGCTCCGTTCTCGATGGCCAAAATCGCGAGACGATAATCGAAATGAATATCGGCCACGAGCGGAATGTGAATTTGTTTCCGGATTTCTCTGAAGGCCTCCGCGGACTCCGAATCCGGCACCGTGGCCCGCACGATTTCGCACCCGGCCTCCTCAAGGCGCAGAATCTGCTCCACCGTCGCGCGGACATCGGCCGTTTTCGTGTTCGTCATCGACTGGATTCGGACCGGCTCCCCACCGCCGATCGTGAGGCCGCCAATCCGCACCTTTCTTGTATTCTCATGCGTAAACACCGAAATTCTCCTTACATATACAGAAATTCCCTGCCCGCGGGTTCGGCTCGCGATCCCGGAGCCACAGCCCACGGCTCCGGGTTTCAAAGCCGCGGTTGCGGGTTCGGACCTCTGTCCGCGGGGCCTGCTACAGCAGCCGCCGGATGTCGTTAATCGCGATCACGACCATCGCCGCCATCAGCAGCAGGAAGCCGATCAGATAAATCCAGTTTTCGACCTTTTCATTCAGCTTTTTCCCGCGAATCTTCTCAAGCAGCAGAAACACGAGGCGGCTCCCGTCGAGGGCGGGGATCGGAAACAGGTTCAGCACGCCCAGATTGACGGACAGCAGGACGACCATGCTCGCCACATTGCTGAGGGCCGCCATGACGCTCTCGCGAAGGCCCTCCGTATAGGACTCGCCGATTACGGATACGATGCCGATCGGACCCGCCACGTCGTTCATCCCGGCCTGCCCTGTCACAAGCTGCACAAAACCGCGGACAACCATCTCCACATCGAAGCAGAGCGACCAGAAGCTCTGCGAAACCATCCGGCAGGCGGAAGGAAGCAGACTGCCGATGCCCTGTTCCCGCACAATATCCGCGAAACCGCCTCCGTTGGTCCCCACGGAAAAGCCAAGGCGGTACCGCTGCTCTTTCTCGTCGTACTGCGGGGTGAGCCGCACCGTCTCCCTGGAGCCGTCCGCCTTCCTGACGGCCATCTCGACCGGTTCGACGTCGTTAAAGGACATGATATAGTTGAATTTTGTGTATACATGAATCCGCTGTCCGTCCAGCGAGAGGATGCGGTCTCCCTCTTCGATGCCCGCCTCCGCCGCCGGATAGTCCTTCTCCACCGCCATGATCGTCGTATCGACATAGCCGTAAACGCCGTTAAAAAACAGCACCAGCGCCATTGCGAGGATGAAGTTCATGAGCGGTCCCGCGGCGACGATCGCCATTCTTCGCCATACGGAAGCCCGGGAAAAAGACCCCTCCTCGTCGACATCTTCCTCTTCGCCGCGCATCCGGCAGTAGCCGCCGATCGGAAGCAGACGCCACGTGTACAGCGTTCCCTTTTTCGAGGTATGCGAAAGGAGTTTCGGACCCATGCCGAGAGAAAACTCTTCCACAAACACGCCGCACAGCCGGGCGGCGATAAAATGGCCCCATTCGTGTACGACGATAATGATCATAAATACCAGAATGGCAATAACAATACTAATTGAAAAGCACCTCCTCCCCGGCAACCGGACACAACGGCCACGCCTCTACCGTATTCTTCAGCTCCTCGATGTCCGCAAGCGAATACAGCGTCTGTCCACCGCCAGAGGACCGATAGCGCTCCATCGCGTCTTCGACCCGGTCGAAAATGGACAGAAAGCCGATCCTGCCGGCCAGAAAAGCCGCGACCGCCTTTTCATTCGCGATATTGAACACCGCGGGAAACAGGCCGCCGCGCCGCAGGGCCTCTCTCGCGATCGGAAGGGAGCGGAAGACCGCCTCGTCCGGCCTTTCAAACGTCAGGGAACCGATGCGCGGAAGGTCCAGTTCCGGCACGATGCGCTCGCCCCTCACGGGGTATTCAAGCGCCTCCTGAATCGGCAGCCGCATATCCGGCACGCCCATCTGCGCGATCACCGTCCCGTCCAGAAATTCCACCGCGGAATGGACGATGCTCTGCGGATGGACGACCACCTCGATCTGCTCCGGGCGCACGCCGAACAGCCATCGCGCTTCGATCATTTCGAGGCCTTTATTCATCATCGTCGCGGAATCGACCGTAATCTTGGCGCCCATCGACCAGTTGGGGTGATGCAGCGCCTCCTCGACCGTCACATTCGCAAGGTCTTTCGCCGTCCGTCCGCGAAACGGGCCGCCGGAGGCGGTAAGGAGAATCCTTCGCACCGTTTCCGGGCCGCGCCCGTCAAGGCACTGAAAGATCGCGGAATGTTCGCTGTCCACGGGCAGAATCCGCACATTATGCTCCTTTGCGAGCCGCAGGATATACTCGCCGGCGCAGACCAGCGTCTCCTTATTCGCAAGCGCGACCGTCTTTCCGCTCCGGATGGCCGCCTCCGTCGGCCGCAGGCCGATCATGCCGACCATCGCGGTCACGACCGTATCGCCTTCTTCAAGAACCGCCGCCTCTATGAGGCCCTCCATGCCGGAGACCACGCGAATCCGGGTATCAGCAAGGCGCAGACGGAGGTCTTTCGCCGCCGCTTCATCGTACAGCGCCACAAGGCGCGGCGCAAATTCCCGCGCCTGCTCCTCCACAAGATTCAGATTATGCCCGTAGGCCGCAAGCGCGCAAACCGAAAAGCGCCCCTTTCTTCGCCGCAGCACGTCAAGCGCCTGTGTGCCGATCGATCCGGTCGATCCCAGTACAATGATCCGCCGCGCGGGCTGTTGTGTGGATTTCTGCACGGATTCCTGCCTGGATTCCTGCATGGTTTTTTCTATTGATTTTTGCATGAATTTCCCCGCCACAGGGCAAGCGCCTTGCGTGCCCGTTTTTGTGATTACGGAAGCGCTTTCGCGCGCCCGTTTCCGTTCTCACAAAAGTGCTTTCGCGCGCCCGTTTTCGTTCTCACAGAAGTGCTTTCGCGCGCCCGTTTTCGTGATTACAGAATCGCTTTCAGCACCAGCACGATCACAGGGCCTGTCAGCAGCACGCTGTCAAAACGGTCCAGAATCCCGCCGTGCCCCGGAATCAGGTTGCCGTAGTCCTTAATTCCCATAAAGCGCTTGATCGATGAGGAAAACAGATCGCCGACCTGCGCGAGCACCGACCCCAGACAGCCGATGCCGGCCGAAACCGCAAGCATCTTTCGCATCCCGATGCCCACGGCGTTCCCGATGAGCGCCCCGTAAAGCATACAGAGCGCGGTCGCGCCCAGAACGCCGCCGATCGCGCCTTCCACCGTTTTTTTCGGGCTGAGGCGCGGCACAAGTTTGTGTTTGCCGAGAGCGCGGCCCGCAAAATACGCGCAGGTATCGCATCCCCACGACGCCAGAAACAGATACCAGCTGTAGAAAAACCCGTTTTCCTGCGTCCGGATGAAATATATAAAGGAAAAAAGGACAGCGATATACAGGACGCCGCAGACCGTGAGCGCGCCATCCTCATAGCGGCGGTTCGGATAACAGAACACACTGTCCGCCATGACGGCCAGAAAGAGGACGACAAGAAAGAGAAAGCCCGCCGGCCCTTTCAGAACCCAGTCGGGATGGAAGAACAGGATTCCATAGTATGCCGCGGTCGCCGTCGTTCCCAGCACGATGTAGGGTCTGTGCTGTTCGCCGAGCGCCCTGCAGTATTCCCACAGCCCGATTTCGCTCATCACGAGAAGCCCCGCAAGCAGCGTATAGCCGCCGAAATACAGCAGCAGAAACAGCACGATGACAAGGACGGCGCCGCTGATCACTCTTTGCTTCATGTTCGTCTCCTTTACAGCCGTCCCCCAAAACGGCGTTCGCGGCCCGCGTAGGCTACGATCGCTTTTTTCAGCTCCTCAATGCTGAAAGCCGGCCAGTATACGTCGGTAAAATAGAGTTCGCTGTAGGCCAGCTGCCATAGAAGAAAATTACTGATCCTTTCCTCGCCGCTCGTCCGGATCATAAGATCGGGGTCCGGGATGCCCTTCGTATCCAGATAGCCGGAAAAAACAGCCTCCGTAATCTGCTCCGGGTTCAGAACGCCGTTTTTCGCGTCGGCCGCCGCCGCCCGAACGGCTCGGACGATTTCATCCCGGCCGCCGTAATTGATCGCGAACGAAAGATTAAAGCGGTCAAGCTCCTTCGTGGCCTCTTCCACGTCCAGAATGAGGTCCTGCAGGTCCTTTGAAAGGCGGCTGATGTCGCCGAAGACGCGAATCCTCGCCCTTCTGCGGATGGCGTCTTTTTTGTTCTGGATCAGATAATACCGCATCAGGCTCATCAGGTACGAAACTTCATCCTCCGCCCGCTTCCAGTTCTCCGTGGAAAAAGCGTATACCGTAAGATATGGAATGCCCATTTCGATCATGGCGTCGGTAATCGTCTTCACGTTGTCGGCGCCGGCGCGGTGCCCCTGCGGCCTCGTTTTGCCGTTTTCCCTGGCCCAGCGGCCGTTGCCGTCCAGAATGATCGCAATGTGCCGGGGAAGCTGTTCCTTTTTTAAGTCCTCAAACTGCATTCCGAATCCTCCTGTGTCCCGCCGGTATAAACCCCGTCCGTTCCGGGTTTATACCGCCATGACCTCTTTCGTTTTTTTCTCGATTCGCTGATCGATCTTCTGAATATACTCGTCCGTCAGCTTCTGCAGCTCCTCCTCGAGCTCTTTCTGATCGTCTTCCGTAATCGCGGAGTTCTTCTTCATTTTCTTCAGATCCTCCATGCCGTCGCGGCGGATATTGCGGATCGCGACCTTCGCCTGCTCGCCCTTGTGCCGGACTTCCTTGCTGGTCTCCTTGCGCTTCTCCTCTGTCATCTCCGGAAAAACAAGACGGATCACCTTGCCGTCCGTCGTCGGATTGATTCCGATATCCGAGGTTTGAATCGCCTTTATGATCGGTTTGATCAGGCTGGTGTCCCACGGCTGGATCAGAAGAAGCCGGGCCTCCGGCACGGTAATGTTGCCCACCTGCTGCAGGGGACTTGGCGTCCCGTAGTAATCGACTGTGAGCCGGTCCAGAATATGCGGGTTCGCCCGCCCTACGCGGATGGTATCAAACTCCTCCTCCAGATTCGTGACCGTTTTTCCAAAACGATCCTCTTAGCGTAATAACTCCTGACTCGTTGCCATCGTTTCTGTCTCCCTTCTTCTTATGCTTCAACCAACGTTCCGATGCTTTCGCCGTTTACGACGCGGAGAATGCTGCCCTTTTCCTTCAGCGCGAAAATCCGCGCGGGCATGTGGTTTTCCATAAGGAGCCCCGCGGCCGGAAGATCGATCACCGCAAGGTTTTTCGCGAGAATTTCCTGATAGGTCAGACGGTCATATTTCCGCGCGTTCGGATTCTTCCTGGGATCCCCGTCGTACACGCCGTCGACGTTCTTGGCCATCAGGAGCATATCGCAGTCCATTTCGACCGCACGAAGCGAAGCCGCCATATCGGTCGAGAAAAACGGATGTCCCGTTCCGCCCCCGAAGAATACGACGCGCCCCGCTTCAAGGTCGCGGGCCGCCTTATCCTTGCTGAACACCTCCGTATACTGTCCGATCGGACAGGGTACATAGACCGCGGTCTCCATGCCCGCCCCGCGGAAAATTTCCGAAACGTACAGACAATTCATTACCGTCGCGAGCATCCCGATCTGATCCGCCTTCACGCGGTCGATCGCCCCGGAACTGCGTCCGCGCCAGAAATTCCCGCCGCCGATCACAATCGCGATCTGCACGCCCTCTTCATGCGCCGCCCTCACCTGTTCGGCGACCTGCCCGCACACCGCGGGGTCAAGCCCGTATCCATTCGCGCCGGACAGCGCCTCCCCGCTCAACTTGAGCAGGATTCGACCGTAACTCATCCATCGGACCTCCTTATGACCGTTTCGCAATCTATACGTATTATAGATGATTCGCTCCGCTTTTGCAACTGAAAAAGGGAGCGGCTTCCCCGCGGGTTTTCAGGCGTGCCGGCAGACCTTCAAAAATCCGCAGGCAAATCTGAAGGTCTGCCGGAAGCCTGTTACACCGTCCCGCTCTCGTGGTTCTTCACGTCCCGCAGGTACAGGGGCGCGTAGACCTCCGCGTCCCGGACGACGCAGCCGGCTACGGACCCGGCGCGCATCAGCTCCGTGCATTTTCCGCAGGTTATGCAGCACTTATTCGGATCCATCGCACCCTTTTCAAATAGATCATGCACAAAATCCGGATAGGCAAAGGCCTCGCGGCCGAAGCCCGCCATGGAGGAAACGCTCTGCTCCACGGCGCCCGCGGCAAGATACGGCGCGAACTGGCGCAGATAGGAATGGCCGGAACTGATGACCGCAAGGTCCGGATAGGCGCTCTTCACGCGCGAAATGCAGCCGAACATTCGGGCGAGTCCTTCAAGCGGATGTTCCTCCGGAATATACGGGCCGCTGTCATAGGGCCGGTTTACATGCGGATTGAAATACGGATTGCCGATCGTAAAGTTCAGCAGTTGAAGGCCCAGTTTCCTGTGAAGCTGCCCCACAAGCCAGACCGCCTCCGTCAGTTCCGGCTCGGTCGAACCGTCCGCCGCGACGCCAAAGCCGTTCGGATACGGAAACCCGTCGTACAGATTCAGGCGGCTGGTGATAAAAGTCCTGCCGCCGACCGCCTGTTTCGCGTTTTTCACGGCGCTGCGGTACAAACGGGTCCGGTTCTCCAGCGACCCGCCGTATTTTCCCGGCCGCTCATAGGCGGAACACAGTTCGCTCAAAAGATAGCGGTGACAGCATTTGATATCCACTCCGTCAAAGCCGGCCTTTTCCGCGAGCAGGGCGGCCCTGGCAAATGTCTCTTCCAAACTCTCAAGATAGGAATCCGTCGCGATGCGGGACGCGTCGATCGGACGGTCGCCTTCGAAAATCGGATTGTTATAGGCGATGATCGGTTCCGGCGCGCCGTGCGGCTTCGCGTAGCGGCCGGAATGCGTCGCCTGCATTACAAGAACCGGCGCATAGCCGTTTGTTCGCACGCTCGTTTCCCGGATTTCATCCACAAGACGTTTGAAGGAATCAAGGTTCTTTTCGTCGATTTTAAGCTGCCGGGGATTCGCCCGCCCTTCCTCCGTCACCGAAACCGCTTCCACCCAGATAAGGCCCGCCCCGCTCTTCGCAAAACGGCGATACCGGCGCAAGGTAAGCGCATCCGGGCACCCCGTCTCCGTCCCGTCGCAGCCCTCCATCGGCTGAATGGTGATCCGGTTGGGCACGGTATGTCCTTCGATTGTAAGCGGCCTCGTAAGCGTTTCAAAACGGTCCGACAGGGGAAGGCTCACAGAAAGCCTCTGCAGGGTATCCTGTACTTCTTTTATAGACCCGTAATGAAATTTTTCATGCTTCATAGCCTGTCCTCCCTCCATAAAGCCCTCCGAAGGCAGCGCGCCGAAAGGCTTTCGTTCCGTAAAAAATTATATCCGCTGGCCGAATGAAAGTCAACCGTTCCCGCAAACGCTTTTAAAAGCCGTAAATTTTCCAGGCAAATTCCTCACTGGGATTTATTTAGGAAATTTATGGGAAAAAGCGCCGGGTTCCGGTATTCCACGATCCCCTTGACAGCTTTGCTTCCCC
>CAYUPA010000041.1:7746-10473 GCA_964446565.1 uncultured Lachnospiraceae bacterium | reverse complement strand
CCAGGGCGCTGCAGAGAGAATATATCCGCGTTTCCCTCGGCGGTATTCGCGACGAGGCGGATATCCGCGGCCACAGGCGTACCTATATCGGCTCCATGCCCGGCCGCATCATAGACGGCATTCAGAAAAGCGGCGTTTCCAACCCTGTCATGGTATTGGATGAGGTGGATAAGCTCTCCGTATCTTATAACGGCGATCCGGCAAGCGCTCTTCTGGAAGTGCTTGACCCGGAGCAGAACAGTACCTTTACGGATCATTACCTGAATGTGCCCTATGATCTTTCGGATGTTCTTTTTATCTGCACCGCCAACAGCGCGGAAACCATTCCGGAACCTCTGCTGAACCGCGTGGAAGTCATTCAGTTTCAGGGGTATACGCCGATAGAAAAGCAGCAGATCGCCTTACGGCACCTGCTGCCGAAAGCAAAGGCGGCCGCCGGTATTTCCGACGGAGAGATCGAAATATCGGAGGACACCGTTGCCCATGTGATTTCCGACTACACCCGTGAGGCGGGCGTTCGCGGGCTGAAAAAAAGGATGGACACTCTCTGCCGTTCCGCCGCGGTCAGAATCGTCAGAGAGGAAGAGACACCTGTAAAAATTACAGCGGAGAATCTGCGCGATTTCCTTGATATGTCTCCCATCAAGCAGAAAACAGTGAATGCGGACGCGGAGCCGGGCGTGGTCACATGACTTGCGTGGACTTCTGTCGGCGGCGACGTGCTCTATATTGAGACAAAGAAAATGGCAGGAACCGGAAAGCTCATCATTACGGGGCAGCTGGGCGACGTTATGAAAGAATCCGCGCAGATTGCCTTAAGCCTTGTGCGTACGCTGTACGCCAATAAGGCAAAGGGACTTGAAAAGCAGGATATCCACATCCATGTGCCGGACGGCGCAACGCCGAAGGACGGTCCCTCGGCCGGCATCACGCTCACGACCGCGCTGGCCTCCCTGTTCACGGGAATCCCTGTGCCGCCGACCGTTGCCATGACGGGAGAAGTTTCTCTTCAGGGCAATGTGAATCCCATCGGCGGCCTGCCGGAAAAGTTGATGGCGGCCCAGCGTTCCGGTGTGAAGAAGGTTTTCATTCCCAAAGAGAACGAAGATGATCTCAAGGACGTGCCGCAGGAAGTGAAAGACCAGCTTGCGATCATTCCGGTAGAAAAGGCGGCGGATGTACTCAGACAGCTTTCGCTTCTCGGCGAATCATAAGCGAAACGGAGTATCAATCTCCTATATCCGCGCCGCCGGTTCTATTTGAACGTCTCCGGTTTCATCAGGAGGCTCGCGAAATCCGTCTTGAAGCGCGTTTTGTCCTCCGGCGGCAGATCGAGATAGCGCTTAAAGTTTTCCAGGCTGATATTGCCGGCGCTGAAGAGCTCTTCGGTATAGTCCTTTTTATTGTAGCCGTAGTCTTTTTCCCAGCCGCAGAGCTTCTTCATGCCATAATAATAGCAGACGAAATACCCGGGCATGTTTATGTGCGCTAAGACCTGCCCCCGCGCGATGTCATGGGCAAAGCCCATCTCGTCCATATACAGCCGGGTGACTTCTTCCATCGTGCTGCCAAAGTAGAACAACATGAGATCGGCCTTGATCCGCACCGCGGTATGGTGGCGGCGGTACGCGACGAACAGCGGGAAAAACGGGTCCTCTCCATAGATGAACTCAAAAGCGCGCTCCGTACGGTGCGCCGTCCCTTCGGTCAGCGGAATGCTTTTCGCCCCCTCCTTAAAGGTCTGCGGAAGCGTATCCGTAATCGCGCGAACGTATTGCACGTGATGGCCGGGGTAGGTCTCGTGCATGGCGTTCATTTTAATCCAGCCGTCCGTCACCTGCCGGAAATTGTAATGATTAAGGAACATCTGTCCGGTGATGGGACGGCGGTTTTTATCGCCGCCTTCATAGCCGCCCCAGGGGTAGGAGTAGCGAAGCTGGGAGGGAACCTTCACGCAGAGAGCCTGTTCATCCTCCGGGAGCCAGACGACCTCGTGTGCGAGCGCCCGCGTCCTCTTCAGGTACAGGTCCGCGCGGCGGAACATTTCCTCCGGGGTATCGCAGGGGCCCGCGTATTTCCACAGCAGATCATTGACCTCGCCGACGCTTGCCGGTTTCGGATCCGGCACGCTGAGTTTCGACGCGATTTCAAGCGCCTCGCCGCGGGTCGCGCGGATTTCGTCTTCATACCACGCAAGGAGTTCCGAAAGATCGACGCCCAGTTCGTCGCGCAGAATCGCCCGGTAGTCCTCTTCCGGCATCTTGAGAATCCGCCGGTCGTCCGGAATCTCTTCCGTTTTTTCGGCATCGTCCGGAATCCGTTCGGCCCGGATCGTCTTTTGTTCCGCAAGAATCCGGACCGCCAGCCGTTCGAGCAGGTCCTTGAGTTCTTCCACCCTGTCCCCGCCGAGGTCCTTGAATCCGTCAGGGATGTCCTCCTTGAGCAGGCGAAGGTCCTGCGCTGTTCCGTTTAAGGCGTTTGCGAATGAAACCAGCGTTTTCGGCTCCATCTCCGGGAAAAAGGGTGCGGTCTCGTCCCACAGCGCCTCCTGCTCCCGGATCGTTTTTCGAAAATCCTCTTCCCGCTCCGCGGTCGGACGGCTGTCCGTCCGGCATAAATCGCAGAGCTTCCACGGGACCTGCAAAATGCCGGAGGCCGGATTTTTAAACATCTCCTTCCTCTGGCGGCGCATCGCGTCCAGATAGTCGCTGAAATGGCTTTTTAAGA
>CAYUPA010000041.1:5157-7736 GCA_964446565.1 uncultured Lachnospiraceae bacterium | reverse complement strand
TCATATTCGGCAAATGTTTCCTTTTCCCTGTCCGGCGTGGGGAGAAACGGCTTTCCGTCCCGCGTATACAAACCGGCGTGAAACTGCGCGATATCCCGGTCCAGTTCCCGGTAGGCCGTTCGCAGCGCTTCGTTTTCCATCCTTTGTCATCTCCTTTGCGTGATTGTATGGTATAACAGGCTCATAAGCCTGAATCCGTCCGGCATCGTTTTACCGCAGCATCACGGCATCTTTTTACCGCAGCCTCACTGCATCGTTTTCAGACGGTTTCCTCATGGCCGTCAGATTTGATGTTCCAGAATCCACCGGTATACATTGTCCGCGACCTTTTTCACGGTTCCTTCCGCAAAGGGAGAGTCGAGCCCCGCGTACCGGACCGTATCGATGAACCGCCTTGTGCCGGAACTGCGCACGAATCCGAGATATTTTTCCCAGGCGAGAGCCTTGTTGTCAAGAGAAAGAAGATAGAACTGCAGCGCGACGGTCTGGGCCAGCGCGTAATCGATATAGTACAGCGGATGCATATAGGTGTGCAGTTTGTACTGCCAGCCCGCGTAGCGGCTGTAGAACGGGATGTCCTCATAGTCCATAAGATGCGGCTGATACACCCTGAGAAGGCGCTTCCACTCCTGATGGCGCTCATCGGGCGTCCAGTCCGGATTCTCATAGACCGAATACTGGAACGCGTCGATCAGGCAGGCGTAGGGAATGAAGGACAGGGCCTTCTCCGCGTGCTGCAGCTCGTATTTCGCGGTATCTTCCTTTAACAGCAGTTCGTGGTAATCCGCCGTCAGAAACTCCATGCTCATGGAATGAACCTCCGCCGTCTCGGAGCTTGCGAAGCGGTTCAGCGGAAAACTCTGTTCACGGTATGCCGTATAGCTTTCAAACGCGTGTCCGGCCTCGTGCGTCAGCACTTCCACATCGCCCGCGCCGCCGTTAAAGTTGGAGAAAATGAACGGCGCCTGATATTTATCCACGCTCGCGCAGTAGCCGCCCGGGGCCTTGCCTTCGCGGGAAACGACGTCCATGAGCTTATTTTTCATCATAAAATCAAAGAACTCGCCGGTTTCCGGGGACAGCCGCCGGTACATTTCCTGCGCCGCCGCAAGCAGCTCCTCCGGCGTGCCCTTCGGAGCGGGATTGGCGTCCGGAAACAAAACCAGATCGTCGTAGGCCTTAAAATCATCGCCCACGCCGATGCGCTTCGCCTGCAGGCGCTTCATCTCCGTTACGAGCGGCACAAGGTCCCTTGCGACCTGCGTCCGGAACGCCCGGATTTCCTTCGGCCCGTAGCCGAAACGCCGCATACGGATGACGGAAAGCTCCGTATAATTCGAGTAGCCCAGCGCCCGCGCCTGTGCGTTGCGGTTTTTGACCAGCCTGTCAAAAATCGTATCCAGCTCGTCCCGGTGACTGTCGAAGAACGCGCCCTCCGCGGCGTAGGCGGCGCGGCGAACAGCGCGGTCGGGGCTTCCCTTCTCCGGCGGCATCTGTTCGACGGTCAGCGTCCGGCCTCGAAACGGAATCCGCGCGGAGGAATAAATCTTAAAATACTCGGTACACAGCGCGTTTTCCTCCTGCATCAGCGGAATGATGCTTTCATCCGTCCCCTTGATGCCGTACTCCATCTTCTCCAGCGCAAAGGCCCCCCAGGCCTCTTCAAGCTCGCCGCGAAACGGGGAGCGCACAAGCGATTCGGAAAGTTTCGACATCGCGCTCTCGACGAAGGGCATTTTTTCATCAAAAAAGGCCCGCTCCGCCGCGTAGAACGGATCCCGCGTATCCATGGTATGACGAATGTAAACCAGCGATTCCATGCTGTTAAACTCGCTCATCCACTCAGTGGAGCGCGTGTAGGCCTCAATCTGTTCCGCCGCGCTTTTCGCGGTTTTCACATCCTGGATCACCGTGTCGAGATTCTTAAGAAGAGCGTCGACATCCGGTCTTTCATACGGGTATTCCTGAAACGTCATCGCTGTAACCATCCTTTCAAAGGCAGGGATTTTTTCATTTTAAAAATACTCCCGAGAGGAATCGAACCTCCGACACATGGTTTAGGAAACCACTGCTCTATCCGCTGAGCTACTAGAGTATCTGACTGTATTGTATAATAAAACGGTTTAAAATGCAAGAGCGGATTCTGCTATGCCTTCCGGGCCGCGTTTCCGTATTCCGCCCGGTACTCCCGCGGCGTACAGCCCGCAGCCTCCTTAAACAGCCGTCCGAAATAGCTGGGATTGTCATAACCGCACATGCGTCCGACCTCCGTCACAGAAAACGCGGGCTGGCGCAGGAACTGCCGCGCCTTTGCGAGACGGATTTGTTTCAGCTGTTCCATTACGGAAAGTCCCCGCGCATTCTTATAGTAGTGGCAGAGCGTATAGCGGCTCATATGGACGGCGGCGGCGATGTCCTGCAGCGTAAGCGGTTCGTTAAAATGCGCCTCGAGGAACTGACGCACGATATGCTCGGGTTTCGGGGAAGAAATGGATTCGAGAAAATCCACAAACCAGCTGTATCCCGCCGCGGACCGCGAAAAGACGGTGCTGCTGCCGGTACAGAGTTCATCAAGCTCT
>CAYUPA010000041.1:2934-5147 GCA_964446565.1 uncultured Lachnospiraceae bacterium | reverse complement strand
CCACGGACGGCGGAACAGGAAAAACCAGGCCGTTTTCAACGTCAAACTGTTTAAGAAGCGCATCCGCCCCGAGAAAACTGACCCATGAAGTGGAAAAACGGCTTCCTGCCGCCCGGTAGGCGTGCGGAATTTCGCGGCGCAGGAAAAATCCCTCTCCCGCGCTCACCATGCGGGTCCGTCCTTCGGTCTCCAAAATGCCGTCGCCTTCCGTGACCCAGAGAATCTGATGATGACGATAGCCCTGCGGACGGTCCGTCGCGGGCTGGCTCGGCGCCGAGCCGATTGTGCAGACGACGAAGGGGAGCGTTTCTTTTCCCGACAGATAGCGTTCGTTAATTTCAGCAAACATGGCAATATCCTTATAGTAATACAAGATTTTATCATTGATTTTCAGCTTTTTCCACAATATAATTGTAGCCGAATGGGGCGGCTGCGTCAAGCCGCCCCGCGAACAAATAACGAAAAGGAGAGCGAAGGTTATGAACAAGTTAAAGCTGGGATTGATTGGCTGCGGCGGACGAATGCATGCGCACATGAGCACCATCGACCAGTCGGACGACGTCGAGGTCGTTTCCGTCGCCGATCCTGTGGAGGAACGCCGTCAGGAAGTCAGCGTACACTATCAGTGCAAAGCCTACCGCGATCACAATGAACTTTTTGATCATGCCCGGGAAGACGGGCTCGAGGCCGTTATCATCGCCATTGAACCGACAGCGCATATCAACTGTGAGGAGCGCGCCATCGACCTCGATCTTCCATTTCTGGTTGAAAAGCCCATGACGCTCGATCTGAAGCAGGCGAACGAGATCGCGCGCCGCGTGGAAGAAAAGGGGCTGATCACGTCCGTAGGTTTTCAGGATCGGTATCTTGACGTCGTCAACTGGATGAAAGACGAACTGCCCCGGCATCCGCAGGGCGGCCTCGTCTACGGCGCATGGGTCGGCGGCATTCCCGGCGTCTGGTGGTGGGCGAAAAAATCCACCTGCGGCGGACAGCTCGTCGAACAGAACATCCATCTGCTGGACGGCCTGCGATATCTCTTTGGCGAGCCGCTGTCCGTTTATGCGACGGCAAGCCGCGGCATCGTTGTTCCGGGAAAGACCGCGCCCAAAGAATATGATACCGACGATCATTCGACAGCGGTGATCCGTTTTCCGGGCAGCGTGACCGCGACGCTGGTGAGCGGCTGCTACAGCACGACCGTGCGTCCGAACTGCGGACTGGTCCTGACGCTCGCCGATATGGTCATGGATTATCGTCTGCGTTCCAGCCTGATTATCAGAACCGAAAAGGAAACCCGCGAAGTTCTCGCCGCCAAAAACCAGACTGCGCTTCTGGACCGCGCGTTCTTTGAAGCAGTCGTACATCACGATCCGTCGCCGGTTCGTTCCCCGTATGCCGATGCTGTAAAGTCGTTGGCGCTCGGTTTTGCCGCGAACGAATCCATGGAGACCGGAAACGTCATATATTTTAAGGAAAAGGAGTGAAACAGCCATGCGACTATGCGTTTGTCTGTCGATTTTCTTCGGCGGCGGCAGTACGGAATTAGCGAACGGCATCCGCCGCAGCGCGGAACTTGGATTTGATGCGGTGGAAATGGGAAGATGGAAGGACCTCGATTTGAAGACGCTTCGGAAAGCCTGCGAAGAAACGGGAACGGAGATGACCGCCATCTGTAATTCCAGCTTTGCCCTGACGGAGCCTGAAAAGAGGACGGAGTATCTGGAATGTCTGAAGGAAAGCTGCGAGGCGGCGCATCAGGTCGGCGCGACGCAGCTGATCACGCAGTCGGGCATGGATACCGGAGAGCCGCGCGAAAAGCAGCACGAGAGCATCGTGGAGGGGCTTATCGCCTGCGCGCCGATCCTTGAAGCCGAAGGCATCACACTGCTTGTGGAGCCGCTTAACTTCCTCGTCAATCATCCCGGCATCTATCTGTCTACAACCGCGGAAGGCGTCGATATTATGAAAGAGGTCGACAGCAAAAATGTGCGCCTGCTCTATGATATCTATCATCAGCAGATTACGGAGGGCAACATCATTCAGAATCTGACCTCCAATATCGAATATATCGCGCACCTGCATGCCGCGGGCGTCCCGGGCCGTCATGAAATGACGGGCGGCGAAAACGATTACACCGCGATCTTCCGCGCCGCCGACGACGCGATCGGCGCCCCGCTGACCGAGGCAGGCGAGGCGAACCTCGCCGTCGC
>CAYUPA010000041.1:0-2924 GCA_964446565.1 uncultured Lachnospiraceae bacterium | reverse complement strand
AGAGCCTGAAACAGGAACTTGCAGCCTACGGCACAGCCCGGTAGGGGCATGTATACACGGGGCCGGCAGTTTATTCTGCCGGCCCCGCGTCCGCTTAATTTTCGATACGCTGAATCGCCTCGGAAAGACTTATGTCCTGCTCTCTGGCAACGCGCGCGATATCTTCATATTCATATTTCATTCGTGAGGTTCCGTATCCGTCGGCCTGTTTTCTGCGAACGGGGCCGTAGGGCGTCGTAAGCGTCGTAACGGAGCGTCGCAGCGTATAGCGGCGGTACATGTTTTCCCGCACGCCTAACGTGGTCGTAAGACGGAAGATCAGAGACAGCATCGCGTCTTTTTCCTCTTCGCGGCACAGGACGCTCAGCAAAATGCCCGGGCGGGACTTTTTCATCCCAATCGCTGTCGTGTAGACGTCGAGAGCGCCCGCCTTCAGCAGCCGTTCCGCCGCGAAGCCGACGGCCTCCGGGGTCATGTCGTCGATATTGCAGCTGAGTTCAAGAACTGTCTCGTCTTCCTCTTCGGTTTCGCCGAGAAAGGCGCGGACGCAGTTGGCGAACTCAAAATCTTTTTTGCCCATCCCATACCCGATGGCGGAGACTTTCATCTGCGGCATGGCGCCAAAGCGTGTGGCAAAATGCTTAAGGAGCGCCGCTCCGGTCGGCGTGCAGAGTTCGCCCTCCACGCTGCCGCCATAGATCGGCACGTCCCGCAGAATGTAGGCGGTCGCGGGCGCCGGTACCGGCAAAATGCCATGCGCGCAGCGCACATGACCGTAACCGACGCGAACCGGCGAAACGATAACCTGCGCGGGCGCGAGCCGGTGCATCAGCAGACAGACAGCGGTAATGTCGGCAACGGCGTCCATCGTTCCGACTTCGTGAAAGTGGATTTCAGGAACCGGGACGCCGTGCGCGCGGCTTTCCGCCTCGGCAATCAGCCTGTAAACCGCGAGGACGTCCTTTTGAACGGCCTCCGGCAGCGCCATGTGTTCGGTGATAAGATGCTCGATATCCCGCATTCCGCTGTGGTGATGCGGATGATCGTGACCCTGCCCGGGACCGCCGTCATGCACGTGGCCAAGCGGAGGGCCGTCGTGCGCGAGGTCGTGTTCGTGTTCATGCGGAGGAGCGTCATGCGCGTGGTCGTGACCGCTTCCGTGTTCATCAAGGCTTTCTTCTTCCGTTCCGTTGACGGTCACCGTGAAATATGTTCCGTTGATGCCGCACTTTGAGGCGGCGCTCCGGGAGACATTAACACCCGGTATTGCAAGGGCGTTCAGTTCCGCAAGAAACGCGTCTTTGTCATCGATCAGTTCCAGCAGGGCGGCTGCCAGCATATCGCCGGCTGCGCCCATGCCGCAGTCAAGATACAGCGTTCTCATTACCATTTCCTCCTGCCTGTGTTGAATTCTGTTTCATTTTCTCCTGCTTGTGTTCATTTTTCCTTCAGCGTCCGATTTCGCCGTATTTCACGCCCAACGGCTTTACAGAACCTCCGCGCGGCGGGGAATGGAAGGAGAGGCGCCCGCGCGGGAAACCGAAATGGAGGCGGCGCGGGCGGCCCGTTCCAGCGCCGTTTTTATGCTTTGTCCTTCGCAGACGGCGGAGAGGAAATATCCGGTAAAGGTATCGCCGGCGGCGGTGGTGTCCTTTACGGAAACCGGAAAAGCGGGCTGGAACAGACGAATGACGCCGTCGTCATAAAAAGCGCCGTCGCCGCCAAGCGTCAGAATGACCGCGCTGTTCGGATACCGCGCGCGGATGGCGCTTAAAACCGTTTCGGGGTCCGCGTCCGGCTCTTTGCCGGCAAGAGCCGCCCCTTCCAATTCATTGACCAGAAAATATCGTACATATCCGAGAGGCAGAGAAAGGATATCGGGCGACCACGGCGATGGGTTGAAAGCGATGGTAAGACCGGCCTCGCCCGCGGCCTCGAGGAGATACCCGGTTTCGTTGATTTCATTTTGCGTAAGAAGCACGTCGGACGGCGCGAAATGAGAGAGAGTTTCATCGATCTGTCCACGGGTAATCTGCCGGTTGGAGCCTCCGTAAACAAAAATACAGTTTTCGCCTGCGGGATTAACCTGAATGATGGCGTGCCCATTCGGCCCTTCGCACGGAAGGAGAAAATCCGTATTCACGCCTTCTTCGCGAAGCGCGGCAAGCAGAGGCGCTCCGTTTTCGCCGATTCGCCCGGCATGATAGACCGCAGAACCGGCGCGGGCGAGGGCGATGGACTGATTCAGTCCCTTCCCGCCAAGATAGGCGGCATATCCGCTGGAGAAAAGCGATTCCCTGGGCTGGACGAAGTGGGGAACCTGATAAACATAATCGAGATTGAGAGAACCGAAATTTAATAATTTCATCGATACTGTACAGGCGCGTAAAAAGCGCCTGTCTCCTTTCTGCCGTGATTTGATTTTGCCGTGATTTGATTTCCGGGGATTGCGTTTGACTGCTGCGTTCTTTTTTTATTGTAGCATTATGACAGGGGATTCGCAAGCGGAAATGGAACAGCGGAACAGCCTGACGGCTTATCAGCGTATTATCTTACGCGCTTTGCCGTGCATTACCGGTTATCCACCTTTTCCGGATACAGATCGTGCGAACGCAGCCGGTCCCAGGCGACCTCTTCCCAGCGTGTGCCGGGCTTGCCATAGTTGCAGTAAGGGTCGATGGAAATCCCGCCCCGCGGAAGAAATTTTCCGAAAACCTCGATGTATTTTGGGTCCATCAGACGGATCAGATCCTTCATGATAATATTCATGCAGTCTTCGTGAAAATCCCCGTGATTGCGGAAACTGAACAGATACAGCTTTAAGGATTTGCTCTCCACCATTTTTTCGTTCGGCACGTAGGAAATCGTGACCTTTTCCCGCCTTTTTCTTCCCGTTCACGCTTATTCCCGCATCACCTTTTTCC
>CAYUPA010000040.1:3687-10774 GCA_964446565.1 uncultured Lachnospiraceae bacterium | reverse complement strand
GTGTACAGCAAAGACGCTATCCGGCCGACTTTCGGAAACGGAACGAAGGCAAAGGCATACGGGTATAAGATGCCTCCCGACGGTAAAGGTCGGGAGGCGCTTTTTTATCCGGCAGTCTAATCGGATTTCAGCCTCAAAAACGAATAGCTGGGCTTCGTGCGGCAGCCCTCTTCCGATAATTGCCCGGAAAATATCTGCATCCGTTTCCCGAGGAAATTTTCCTCAGAGAAAATTATCGCTTTTCATTTTGACAAACTGGGGAAATTTCGCGAGCCGGATCGCGCCGCAGGACCTTCATCACAGGATTTTCCCGCGCAAAGTAGTCGGAAAGCCGGATGTACTCCTGATACAGAGTCTCATACGCCTCCTGACTGCGCGGCGCAAAGACCGCGGACGGCGGCGCGGACAGACGCGCCATCGCCTCCGAAAAGGAAAACCTGCCGGACGCGGAGGCCGCGCAGACGGCGCTGCCCCAGGCGCTCGTCTGGGTCTTTCCGCACACGGCGACCGAAAGACCGCAGACATCGGCCAGAATCTGCATAAACAGAGGATTTTTCGAGGCGATTCCCCCGGCCGCGAACAGTCTTCGCACGGGCTGTCCATACGCGGCATACTGTTCGATGATGCGCCGGGTTCCCATCGCCGAGGCCTCAAGCAGCGACCGATAGATTGCCTCCGGCCGAGTTTGCAGCGTCAGGCCGAGAATCACGCCTGTAAGCTCCGTATCCATGCCGGGCGAACGAAAGCCGTTGAACCAGTCGAGCGCAAGGAGCCTGTTCTCTCCCGGCGCAGGCTCGGCGGCCCGTTCGCTTAGATATTCATGAAGATTCATTCCGGAAAGCCGTGCCTCTTTTGCATAGGATTCCGGCACGAAATTGTTGACGAACCATCCAAAACCGTCACCTGCGCAGCTCTGTCCGGCTTCGTATCCCCACATTCCGGGGATCAATGAATCCGGTGCGGCGCTGTACACGCCGGGAATTCCCTCGCTTGCATGGCCGAGCAGCAGATGACAGGCGCTGGTGCCGACAACGATAACCAGATCGCCTTCGCGGTCGGCGCCGCAGGCGGGAAATGAGGCGTGGGAATCAATACTGGCCGAGGAGACAGGCGTTCCCGCGCAAAGTCCAAGCTGTTCCGCGGCTGCGGAGGATAACGCACCCGCGCAGGCGCCAAGGTCCGTCATTTTCCCTTTCAGCTTTGCGGCAAGGCCGGAGGCCGCCGGAGATACGGCACGCAGATACGCATCGGAAGGATACCCGTTCTTTTCATCGTACAGCGCGTTGCAGCATGCTCCGCATCGGCTGCACACAATTTCTCCTGTCAGAAGGGAAACGATCCAGTCGCCCGCTTCCATGATATATGTACTGGCCTCATAGACGTCAGGCGCCGTTTCGGCAAGCTCAAGGGATTTCGGAATCAGGCTTTCCGCGTTCACGCGGCCCCCGCAGCGCCGTAACCACGGTTCCCCGCGCTGCTCCGCCGCCTCCTGCATCCGTCTTGCCTGCTCGACGGCTCCATGATGTTTCCACAGCTTCACATACGCCTGCGGCTGTTCCGAAAACTCCTTCCGCAGACAAAGGGGGAAGCCGTTTCCGTCTACCGGCAGAACCGTGCTGGCCGTGCAGTCGATTCCAATGCCTATGATATCCTGTTTCGGTACGCCGGTAGCTGCAAGAAGAGTCTGCACGCAGTCCCGCAGGCTGTTCCAATAATCCGTCGGATTTTGCAGAGCGTAGGAGACCGGCAGGGGGTTCCCGCCAACCTGCCGCAAAATTCCATGCGCATAGGAACTTTCCGCATCGCCGCACTGCCGCCCGGTCGCAAGGTCGGCCAGTAAAGCCCGTACAGACAGCGTCCCGAAATCAATCCCCATCACATACGAACTCATCAGCTCTCCTTATCGCGGACGGTATCACAGTGCGGAGACCTCGCGTCACACGTGCTGCCAGTATCTTTCTCGCGTACTGTGTCACGCGTGCGTACCGCGTCACGCATGTGGACTGTGTCACGCGTGCGGACTGTGTCACGTATACGGACCGCGTCACGCATACGGTCGATCTGCGCCGTAAGCGGGTCGCCAGGGGCAAAGACGCTGGACGTTCCGGCGACAAAAAGATTCGCGCCAGCCTCGCTCATGCGGCGGGCATTTTCAAAACTCACATTGCCGTCGACTTCGAGAATGGCATTCGCCATGCCATTTGCAGTACCTGTCATGCCATTCGCCATGCCATTTGCGTCAAGATAAGCGCGCGCGTCACGGATTTTTCTGAGCGCCGAGCCCACCATCTTCTGCCCGGCAAAGCCGGGATTGACCGTCATGATCAGCACGCCGTCGATTTCATCCAGCACGTATTCCAATACGGAAAGCGGCGTGGCGGGATTTAAGGCCAGAAGCGGCCTTCCTCCCATCTGCCGGACCTTGTCAAGCGCCCTGTGAATATGCCGCGTCGATTCCGCATGAATGGACACCAGATCGCCCTCCCCGATTGGGAACCAGTCCAGTTTGGCTTCCGGGTCCGTGATCATCAGATGAATATCCAGAGGAATCGTACAGTTCTTTTTCACTTGCCGGCAAAAATCGGCGCCCAGTGTAAAATTCGGCACGAATAAACCGTCCATGATATCGATGTGCAGATATTCGATTCCCTTTTCCTCGAAACAGCGCAGCGTTTCGCCCAGCTTGAAAAAATCGGCGCACATCAGAGACGGTGAAATCATCTTTATCATCGCAGCGCACCCTTTCAGTCCAGATCGATCATAACTTTCACGTAAAATTCCGTATGATCGCGCATCTTCTTAAGCATATCCACAAGCTCGTTCAGACTTACGTGCGCGGTAATCAGCTCCGAGGCGCGGATGCTTCCTGACGACAGAGCGGAAATCGCGTCATGCCAGTCGTTCTGATCATGCGCGTAGCGGGAGTTCCATGTGCCCCGCACATTTAACTCCTTACGGAGAATATGCCAGTACTCATTCTGAGAAAGGCGCATCTCTCCCATGGGATTGCCCATGCAGAGCACAGTTCCGCCCCGTTTTGCGGCGGCAAGGCAGCCTGCGAGCGCGGAAGACGCTCCCGTGCCTTCAATGACCACGTCCGCGGGCGAATCGCCCTCTTCGTAGACCTCCATGCCGAGCTTCCGGGCAAAATTGAGCTTCTGAGGGTCGACATCCGCAAGGGCGACCGATGAGGCTCCCTGCGTCTTCGCGGCCTGCGCCGCCAGCAGTCCGATCGGACCCGCGCCGAAAATCACCACACGGTCCCCTTTCGAAACGCCGGCGCGGCGCAGGGCGTGCAGTGCGACCGAGCACGGCTCGCACATCGCGGCCTCGTCGAAAGTCACATTATCTGGAAGGGGAACAAGATTGAATTTTTTAACGGCGAGATACTCCGCGAATCCGCCGTCCCGGCGCGAGCCGTAATAATCATAATGTTCACACAGCGCATATTCCTCCTGTTTGCAGGGTTCACACTGCATACAGGGCAGCAGCGGGAAAACACTGACGCGCTGTCCCACGTACTCACCGGAAGGCGAAGCGACGACCTCCCCGGCGAACTCGTGCCCCGGAATTGTGGGAAAATGATACGTTCCCTTTGTAAAAATGCGGGGAATATCGCTTCCGCAGATTCCGCACCGCCGTATACGTACCAAAACTTCATCCTCTTCACACTCTGGAACGGGAACCTCCTCAATGCGAAGGTCCCCGATTCCATGCAGCACCGCTGCCTTCATCATCTTTTTCATCTTCATTCTCCGCTCTGTTATGATCCATGTTTTGCGCTCCCATGATCTGCGTTCTGCGCTCTGCTATGATCTGCGTTTTCGCTCTTCCATGATCTGCGTTCTGCGCTTTGCCATGATCTTCGTTTTCGCTCCGCTATCTTGTTTGCTCCGGAATCCAAACGCGCATGGACCCCGGCGCGCGGTTCGCCCACGTATAATACGGAACCGCGATCAGCGTACACGGCTCGTCCTCCGGCCTCTTCATGCTGTACAGAGAGCCGCTGTCCCTGCGGCGAAATCCTTCAATCGCAAGCGCGACCGTGCCTCCGAGAAGGTTTTCATCGTACGGAAGCGCCGTAATCCTGCCGTCTTTCGCCGCGAAGAGAGGCAGCACATCGCCTTCGTTATCCACGCCTTCCACACAGTAGACGAAGGGACCCCTCTGGAACGCAACCCGGCCGCTGTCCGCCGCCGCGGCAGTCCTCGCGTAAATCCGTTTCGGCTCCATATCGAGCGTGAGTTCGACCGTCTCCCGTCCCGTAAACGTACGGGTGATATAGACATAGCCCTTTTCCGTCGTAAGGTCGGTCTCTTTCCCGTCGATCGTAAGCCTCGCGGTTTCACTCCATGATGGAACCCGAATCGCGAGCGTAATCTCCCGGTTTCCCTGCGACGGCAGGACCTGATAGGTTACGTGGCCCGCATAGGGATAATCGGTCGTGACCGCGATCCTGACGCCCAGCTCCCCGGTAAGGTCGAGCGTTCCTCCGACAAAAAGGTGCGAATACACCGTAGAACCCTTCACGCCCCACGCGTACTTTGCGATGGATGTGAGCATCCGCGATACATTCGGCGGGCAGCAGGCGCAGCCGAACCATTTTTGACGTTCCGGAAGCACATGGCTGTGCGTCGGCGCCTCTGCGGCGATGCCGGGAACAACCTCCAGCGGATTGACATAGAAGAACCGGGTCCCGTCAAGCTGCATCCCGGAAAGCACCGTATTGTACAGCGCGCGCTCCATGACATCGCTGTACCGGCTGTCCGCCTCGATCTCCAGCATTTTCCGCGCGAAAAAGACAAGCCCGATCGAGGCGCAGGTTTCCGCGTACGCCGTATCGTTCGGCAGGTCGTAATCCTTTGTAAACGCCTCTCCGATACAGGTCGATCCAATGCCTCCCGTAATGTACATCCGCCGGTCCGCCACACTTCGCCACAGCGTTTCACAGGCCTCTCGCAGGGAACGGTCGCCGGTTTCGGCCGCCTGATCCGCCATCGCGGTATACAAATACATCGCGCGGACCGCATGCCCCACCGCGTCTTTCTGCTCACGCACGGGAGCATGATTCTGCGCATACTCCCGGCCTCCCAGGTCCTCCCTTTGAGGCGGCCTGCCCTGCGCCATGGCTTCTTTCTCGAAATACGCCGGGTCTGCGCCGCGAACATCAATGAAATGCCGGGACAGATCCAAATACCGCTTCTCCCCCGTCGCGCGGTACAGACGCATGAGCGCAAGCTCAATCTCCGGATGCCCCGGGTAGCCTTCCGCGCCCTTCACGATAAAATGATCGTAGATATGATCCGCCATGCGCTGCATGATGGACAGCAGGGACCTTTTTCCGGTGCTCTCATAGTAGGCGACAGCCGCCTCGATCATATGTCCGGCGCAGTAAAGCTCATGCGCCCACTGAAGATTGGTCCAGCGCTTACCAGGCTCTTTCACCGTAAAATAGGTGTTCAGATACCCGTCTTTGTGCTGTGCGCGGCCAATCAGCGCGATGAGCGCGTCAAGGCGCGTTTCCAGTTCCGGGTCCGGACTTTGCGCGAGCGAATACGACGCCGCCTCGATCCATTTCGCAAGATCGCTGTCCTGAAAGACCCTGCCATAATAATCCTCATCATGCCGTCCTGTTTCAAGCACTCTCGCCGCCTGCTCGAAATTTTCGATGGCATGGCTCTTTTCCGCACCCGGAATCTGGTCGCGCAGCGCTTTTTCCTGATATGGAATGACAACCCTCCGCAGCAGCGTCTCATATTTCGTCCAGAAAGGGTCCGTCACAGTAAATTGTTTCAATAAATTCATGGTTCGCAGTTTCCTTTCCGCTTCCAACGGTATTTTATTCAATCATTGTAATCGGAGACGGGTCCGGCGTCAATGGAAAAACGAAAAAAGAGCGTAAAACGAAAATGAGCGTAAAACGAAAAAAGATCGTTTTCATGTGAACTGACTGTTGTAGAGCTCCGCGTAAAATCCGTTTTTCGCAAGCAGCGACGCGTGATCGCCCTGTTCGACGATATGGCCGTCCCGCATGACCAGAATCATATCCGCCTCCCGGATCGTTGAGAGACGGTGCGCCACAATGAAGCTGGTGCGCCCTTCCATCATACGGGCAAACGCCTGCTGAATCTGCATCTCGGTCCGCGTGTCGATCGAAGAGGTCGCCTCATCCAGAATCAGCATCGGCGGCAGGCAAAGCATCACACGCGCGATGCAAAGAAGCTGTTTCTGCCCCTGCGAAAGGCTGCCTCCTTCCTCCGAAATTACGGTGTCATAACCTTTCGGCAGCCGCCTGATGAAACTGTCGGCGTGCGAGGCTTTCGCGGCCGCCACGATCTCGTCCTCCGACGCCTCTGTCCTGCCCATCGCGATATTCTCGCGGATGGTACCGGATTTCAGCCATGTTTCCTGCAGCACCATCCCGTACTTCGAGCGAAGGTCCCTGCGCGTTACACGCAGAATATCCGTGCCGCCGACCCGGATTTCGCCCCGGTCCGCGTCGTAAAACCGCATCAGCAGATTGATCATCGTCGTCTTGCCGCAGCCTGTCGGACCGACGATGGCAACGCGCTGTCCTGTCCGCACGTCCAGATTGAAATTCTCGATCAGCGGCCGAGACGGGTCATAGGAAAAATACACGCCGGAAAGGCTGACCCTTCCGTCCGTTTCCGTAAAAGGAACGGGGTCCGCGGGGTCCGGCGTCTGCGGTTCTTCTTCAATCAGCTCAAAGATACGCGACGCGCAGGCCAGCGCATTCTGCAGTTCCGTAACCACGCCGGAAATTTCGTTAAACGGCTTCGTATACTGATTGGCATAGCTTAGAAAAACGGAAAGCTGCCCCACGCTCAGCAGCCCATGGGCCACGGCGAAAGCGCCCGTGATCCCGACGCCGGCATAGACGAGGCTGTTCACAAAGCGGGTCGCGGGATTCGTCAGGGAGGAGAAAAAGGTCGCCTTCAAAGAGCAGCTCCGCAGCCTTTCATTGATTGAATCAAACCGCTCCTGCGCCTTTTTTTCATGACAGAACGCCTGGACCTCCTTCTGCGCCCCGATCATCTCGTCGATAAACGCCGTCTGTTCCTCCCGC
>CAYUPA010000040.1:0-3677 GCA_964446565.1 uncultured Lachnospiraceae bacterium | reverse complement strand
GATAAAACCCGCGACCAGCAGAGATACCGGCGTAATCAGCACGACGACCAGCGTAATCCACACGTTTTGAAACAACATGAAAAGGAGCGTTCCAAGAATCGTCATTACGCCGGAAAAAAGCTGCGTAAACCCCATCAGAAGGCCGTCGGCGAACTGATCCACGTCGGTGATCACGCGGCTTACGATGCCGCCGTGCGGGTGGGAATCCAGATATTTCAGAGGCAGCTCCTCAATCCTTCGGAAGGCTTCCACCCGCAGGTCCCGTGTAATGGCGTAGGTCATTCGGTTATTGCACACATTCTTGATCCACTGCGCGGCCGCCGTGAGCGCGACGATTACGGCGCCCCGCTTCAGCAGCCGCAAAACGGCGGGGAAATCGACCCGCCCCTTCGCTGCGATCAAATCCACAGCCTGCCCTGTCAGAATCGGAATATAGAGAGTGAGCGCCACGGAAACAGCGGCGAACAGGATCGAGGCGATCAGATAGACGCGGTATTTGCGAATCCGGCTCCAGATTTTGTGGAAAGTCTGTTTTTGACGAAAATCAGCCATGAGAACGCGCCCCTTCTTTCGGATATTGCGATTCGTAGATTTCCTGATAAACCCCACAGGTTGCAAGAAGACTTTCATGGTTTCCGCTTCCCACGAGCACGCCGTCGTCCAGCACCAGAATCTGGTCCGCGCGGCGAACGGATGAGGTTCTCTGCGATACAATAAAGAGCGTCGGTTTGGGCGTCAACGTTTCCAAAGCCTGCCGCAGTCCGGCGTCCGTCGCGAGATCAAGCGCCGAGGCGCTGTCGTCCAGAATCAGAATCTCCGGCGACTTAACGAGCGCCCTCGCGATCGCAAGGCGCTGTCTCTGCCCTCCGGATAAATTTCGTCCGTTCTGCTCCACCGGGTCGTCAAGTCCCAGCTCTTTCCGGTCCACAAACTCTTTGGCCTGCGAAAGGACGAGAGCCTGCTGCAGCTCTTCCTCGGTCGCGTCCTCCTTTCCCCATTTAAGGTTCTCCCGTATCGTTCCCTGAAACAGGACCGCGTTCTGCATGACGATGCCGATCTTATTGCGAAGCGCCGTCTTGTCGTAATCCTTTACATCCACGCCGTCAACCAGCACGCGCCCCTTCGTCGCGTCATAAAACCGTCCGATCAAATGAACAAGCGACGTTTTTCCGGAGCCGGTCCCGCCGATGATGCCGACCGTCTGCCCGCGCTGTACCGCAAACGAAATATTGGACAGGGATTCCGCGCCGCCGCCCTGATAGGTCAGGCTCACGTTCTCGAACACGACGGACGTCTTGGTCCCGCGTCCTTCCGTGACCGAGCCGTTTTTCTGGGAAGAGACAAGTTCAAAGAGGCTCTCGATCCGGTTTCCGCAGGCGACGGCCTTCGTGATCTGAATGACCAGATCCGCCAGTTTGACAAGCTCCGTCAAAATCTGCGACATGTAGCTGACAAGGGCGATTACCTGCCCCTGCGTAATAACCCCGCGGTCCACGTGAATCGCGCCGACCCCGATCAGGACCAGCGTCGCCGCGTTGATGAGAATATACGTCGCGGGGCTCATCGCCGCGGAAATCTTTCCGACATAGAGCTGCAGACTCTGCAGGACGCCGGTTTTGCTCTCAAAATCGCGGATTTCATCCTCTTCCTTATTGAACGCGCGGATCACGCGGCTTCCGGCAAGCGTCTCCCGCGTCGCGCCAAGCACCCGGTCCAGCGCGGACTGCGCTTTTTTATACAGCGGAATCGTAACCAGCATGATGCCGAAAATAACCGCGGACAGCGCCGGAATCGTCACGGCGAAGATGAGCGCCGCTTTCACGTCAATGGAAAAGGCCATCCCCATCGCGCCCAGGACGACGAACGGTGAACGCAGGAACAGGCGCAGCGTCAGATTGATGCCGTTCTGCACCTGATTCAGGTCGCTCGTCATGCGTGTGATCATCGACGATGTGCCCGCAGCATCCATTTCCGTAAAAGAAAGGCTCTCGATATGCCGGAACAGCGCCGCGCGCACACTGGCGGCAAAGCCGACCGCCGCCCTCGCCGCGAAGTACTGCGCCGTAACCGAGCATACAAGCCCAACCGCCGCAAAAATAAGGAGCAGCGCCCCCATTCTTAGAATGAAGCCCGCGTCTTTCCCCGCGATGCCCGTATCGACGAGCGCCGCCACCACCAGGGGCACAATGAGTTCAAACGAGGCTTCAAGCAGCTTGAACAACGGCCCCAGAACACACTCTTTTTTATAATCCCGTAAATATTTGAGCAGTCTGCGCATCAATCCCCTCCTACGCGTCCGCCCGGCGGTCCTGCTTCGAAGCGGCGGTCGTCATATTGACCGCGGTCAGTCCACATCCCGTCGACCACGGTCAGTCCGCCTTTCGTTGAATACGGTCAGTCCGCCTCCCGAATCTGCTCGACCGCTTCAAGGATTCCTTCCGCGACCGCTTTTGCGATACTGTCCATTTCCTCATGATAATACCGGTTGTCCTCCTCGCTGGAGATAAACCCCAACTCCAGGATACAGCTTGCCATGCGGCTTTTCGAGTTGATCGCGTAATCCTGCGAGGGATCGCCGGAAACGCCGCGCCGCACGCCCCGGCTCACATCCATCGTCCGCGTAGCGCCGATGTGCCGCAAAATACATTCAGAAAGCACGTAGGCGTCCTGCGGGCCGGCGCTGTTGATCCACGCCTCCACGCCCGAAACGGAGGGATCTCCATCAACCATATTGCGATGAATCGACACCAGCACGTCTGCCCCGGCCTCATTCGCGATTCGGGGCCGCTCCTTAAGCTCCAGATAGCTGTCGTCGGAACGGGTCAAAATGACCCTGCAGTCCTTCTTTTCAAGATAATCCGCGATGCGCAGCGTCATCTCCAGTGTATCCTCCGACTCGATATATCCCAGAGCGGACGCGCCGGGATCTCCGCCGCCATGACCCGCGTCGAGGCAAACAGTGATTCCTCCGCCTGCAAAACGGTTCGCGATCCAGACTATCCCCGCGGCCGCCAACAGACAGAACAGACAGAAGATTACGGCCTTCGCGCGGGGCGAACATTTGGAACGGGGCGCGCCGCGGGCCGATCGGCGCGATTTTTCTGTTTTATGCATTGTTGCTTTCCTTCATAATGTGCCGTTGGCAAGGCGCATACTGCCTTACAGCTTTTCCTTGAGTTCTCTTTGTTCGGCTGCGGGAATGCCCAGAACTTCCATCGCCTGATCCGCCGTCCAATTTGTATTTTTCATCAGGCTTGCAACCGCCGACAGGAGAGCGTTTTCACGTCCTAAAAGTTTCCCCTGCTGCATCCCCTGCTGTATGCCCTGCTGCATGCCCTGCTGCATTCCCTGCTGCATGCCTCTTTGTATGCCTTTCTGTTCTCCTCTTGCCTCGATTCGGTCCAACACTTCGCACACTGTCTTCGCGCCTCCTTCTCTTTTCACTTCATTTGCTGTATCCTCAAACCGAGAGTCGCCGGTCATCGCCGTAAACAGCTTAAACAACTCATCGAAATGAGCCGTCACGCCTCCGTCTCCCGGAGCAACCGTCTCAGACGGTCCCTGGTAATCCCGCGTCTTCCTCATCTGCACACAGTAATCCGCAAGGTACCTGAAGTCGCTTTGAAACAGCTTCAGCTGCTCATCCGTGAGCCAGGCGATCTCGAACATGTTGATCC
>CAYUPA010000039.1:8688-10785 GCA_964446565.1 uncultured Lachnospiraceae bacterium | reverse complement strand
GAGAGTTCCTCGTCCGACGAAGTGAACAGTTCTTCGTCTGATGATTCGGACAGTTCTTCGTCTGATGATTCGGAGAGTTCCTCGTCAGACGAAATGGACAGCTCCTCGTCAGAAGAGCCGGATGAAGCGGGTAGTCAAAATGAAGACCCGCTTATTTCTGATGCCATTTCGAATTACGGACAGGTTCTCGTTTCGGTCGTGCCGGCGCTTGCCGTCGAAAAAGAAACCGAATTTACTCTCAGTTTGCGTCCTAAAGAAACGGAAGGCCTCCAACCCCCCGATGGCGCGTATGAACTTTCCGTATCCAGCGAGGGGTTTGCGACATACCGGCAGGATGTTACGGTCGCGCGGAACGGTATCGAAATCATGCTGGCAACCGGATTTCTCGGCGGCATCGACTACAGCGCGGAAAATCATCCCGGTGTTCTCCGTATGGGCGACGTCAATGCGGACGGCCTGATCGATGCGAACGACCTCAAGGTCATGCTGGACCATATCGATACCCCAAACAGCGAAGGAAGCACCGATTTGACCCGCAACGGAGAAACGGATATTGCGGATCTCGAATATTTTGCCTCCGGCTATCAGGAAAGCGATGCTATCGCGGCAGCGGAACAGTTTGTTCCAACGTCCGCCTTACGGGGCGATGTGGGGGAAAATACCCAGATTACAGGTTCCGTCGAGGCTATGTTAAAGCAGGAGTCCTCCATAGAGCTGCGCCCGCAGAACGGCGGGCCGATTTCAGCGGACAATCCGGTTTCTCTTGTTATCGATTTTCTTGAAACGCCGGACGGAGCGTCTTTTGAAACGGATGGAATCCTGATCGAAACCGGCGAAAATACCTATATCAATCAGGCGAAGATCGAACTCACGTATGTTGATGAAAGCGGGACCGCGCAGACGGTAACCGTCCCGATAGAAGCCGACGTCTATCATCTTTCCGAATCGGAAATTCGTGCGGAAGTGGACGCGGAAGGCAACATTCGGGTCCATCTTGGAGAGCAGGTTGCGGTCAAACGGGTGACGCTGACCATTGAGGATGTCTCCGGCGACGGCAGTCTTGCGGAGATTTCCAAGGTTGAATTCGTAAACGGCATGGAAAGCTGGATTCCCGAGCCGCAGATGAATATCCCGCAGAACCTCAGCGCGCAGCCCGGCAGCGAACAGTTTCATGTCCGCTGGGACCCCGAAGTCAATATCACGGGATATGAGGTCGTCATCTGGATAGATGGCAATCCGGACGTGAGCGAGCAGATTTCGACTTCCCACAATTCGCTGGATGTTACCCGTTTTAATGGAAAGGATATCAAAAATCTGACAACCTACTGCGTCAAGGTGCGCTCCGTCAACGGCGCGTGGCACAGTGCCTACAGCGAAACCGTATCGGTGACGCCCCGGCCTTCCGGCCGTCCGGATAAACCGGATAACGTCAAGGCGGTAGGAAATTATCAGTCGATCGATGTGTCATGGAAGGACATGGACGATACCGAGTCCTATGTTCTGAGCTACAGGGTTAAAGGCAGCGAGGCGGCCTATACACAGATCAGGGATATCAGAAAAAATTCCCATACGATTCTCGGCCTCGAGGATTTGACGACATACGAAATCTATGTGCAGGGCGTAAATGCGTATGGTACCAGCGATCCTTCCCTTCTGGCGGAGGCAACGACGACGGATTTGAAGCCGACGCAGATGCCGAAATATAAGCTCATCAATGTTCCGGAAGAGGCAGGGAAAGTCAGCGCGCATATCGTATCCGCTGCGTTTGCGGGCGGTTCCGCGGCGGATGCAGCGCGGGGAATGGAGAACAGTCCGCTGGATGCGGATTCCCCCGCAAGCGCCTGGGGCACGGTAGACGGCAATCCCTCCTCGTATTATTATAAGAAGACATGGAACGACGGCGGCGCGTACAGCGGCGGCGGACTGACCTATGAATTTGACAGTCAGTATGATATCGATACGTTCGCCTTTACGACGGCTAAAGCGGTGGACAGCGTTTCGCCGGACCCGTATTACGTCCGCGTGTTCTATGACGGCTGTCCCAGTAAAGAAGGAGTAACGGTAGCGGAAGGCGTCACGCTTTCAAAGAGGACGGAC
>CAYUPA010000039.1:4605-8678 GCA_964446565.1 uncultured Lachnospiraceae bacterium | reverse complement strand
TCCTTGTCACCCTTCCGGAAAAGGTTCATACGAAAACGCTTTCCTTCGGCCTGTCGATATATCCGCAGCAAGGGGATCGGATTACGGTATCGGAAGTCTATTTTTACCAGTATGATTCCCTGTGGGACGACGTGATGGACCTCTACGAGGACGATCTGCACACGGTGTTAAAGGAAAGCGTTACGGCGGAGGTCATCGAGGCGCTCAGGACCCGGCTTGATGAGATCGATTCTGTAAGCGGGGAGAAACATTACGATTATGAGCAGCTTGAAAAAGAACTGAATAACGCGCAGGACATTCTGGAAGCGAAGAACCTGAGTCCTTCCGTCGTGGTCCATAACGGAATTGTAATGGAGCCGAAGACGGACCGCGGCTTTGGAGGCATCAACGACTGGCAGCCTCTTGGCGTTACGGCGGCGGCCGGAGAAAAGATCACGGTTTACGTCGGACACAGCACAAGAAAAACCGGGCAGAGCGCGCAGCTTGAGCTTGTCTGCACGCAGTATCACGCGGAAAGCGGGGAATTTGTCAAAACGCAGGCGCTTAAGGTCGGAGCCAATACGGTGGAGGTGCCGAAGATCGGGTCCTTCAGCGGGCAGGAATCCGGCGGGGCGCTGTACGTCCGATATACCGGCGGCAGCGATGCGGCTGAACAGTACGCTGTACGTGTAAACGGCGGCGTGCAGGTTCCGAAACTCGATCTGTATCGGGTCACAGACCACGCGGAGCGAGTCAGGCTTGCCGAGACGTATCTGCAGTCTCTTCAAAGCTACGCGGGCACGATGCAGTCCGTGCATGACCAGCTTCATGAAGGAGACGGTTCCGTAAGCGGGCAGGTCGCCCTGCCATACGATGATAAAAACTGCATTCTCGGCGCAACCGATATTCTGCTGGACACCATGATGTACTCCATTCCGGTGCAGCAGGTCCTGGCAGGTTCCAGTCACAGCGCGGAAAAACTGGTGACGTCCCTTGATGCGATGGAAAGCATGATGAATCTGTTCTATCAGCATAAGGGCCTGAATCCGAACGCAGAGGATGCGGTCGACAGAATTCCGGCGGGGCATCTCAATATCCGGTATATGCGGATGTTCGGCGGCGCCTTTATGTACGCCTCGGGCAACCACATCGGCATTGAATACACCGAAACGGATGATCTCGCGGGATGCGGAGGCGTGATCGCCGACGCGGAAGGCCGGTATCAGAGCGGCAGTTATTTCGGCTGGGGCATCGCGCATGAAATCGGACATGATATCAATCAGTCCTCGTATGCGGTCGCCGAGATCACAAACAACTACTTTGCGCAGCTCGCGGAGGCGCAGGATAAAAACGAAGGCATGCGCTGGAAGGATTATCAGAAAGTCTATGATAAGGTAACCTCCGGCCAGAGAGGAGACTGCGCGGATATCGCCGTACAGCTCGCAATGTACTGGCAGCTGCATCTTGCCTACGATACGGGCTATAACTATAAAACGTACACGGATTATCAGGAGCAGCTTTCAAATCTGTTCTATGCAAGAATGGATACGTACGCCCGCACGCCGTCGAAGGCGGCCCGCGTGATTCCGGGCGGGGAGAGCGGCATTCAGCTTAATCTGAAGGGCGCGAATACGGATCAGGCATTGATGCGCCTTGCCTGCACAGCGGCGGAACAGAATATTCTTCCGTTCTTTGAACGGTGGGGCAAGGCTCCGGATGCCGAGACCCGGGCGTATGCCGAGCAGTTCCCGGCGGAGACGCGCGCGATTTATTACGCGAACGATGATTCCAGAATGTATGTAAAAACGCATGGCGGCAGCAGCCTGCAGGACGGAGGTACGACGGAGGCGGTCACTGACGCGGCGGTTCAGGTGGATGCGTCCCAGGGCAACAAGGTGCATTTTACCCTCGCGAACAATCTTCCCGGCGGCGATTTGCTGGGCTATGAGATCACACGGGTTACCTATGCGGCGGATGAGGACGTCAGGAGCGCCGCGGTGCAGAAGACGCCGGTCGGCTTTACGACGACGAATGAGTTTACCGATACGGTTCTTACGCTGAACAACCGCGCGGTTTACTATGAAGTTACGGCGATCGATCAGTATTTGCACCGTTCGGCGGTCTATACAACCGCCGCGGTAAAAATTGCACACGACGGAGAACTGGACCGTACCAACTGGACCCTGTCGGAGAATCAGATGGAAGTCGATACGTCGGATGCGAAAACGGGCTACATGGACGAGGACGTCAAGGATACCGTGAGAACCGAGAATGTTCGGCTCCGCGCCTTCGACGGCGATCCGAATACGGCTTTAACGCTTACGATGCAGGGGGCGTATGATCAAAACGCCTCCAGGGATCCGGCATGGAACGGAAAGATCGGCTCCGGACCGTATGTGCGGATTGATTTCGGCGGGTACGAAACGGTGAGCGGATTTAAGTTCACGCCGAAGCAGGGCAGCGCGGCGCCTTCCGGCTACGCGGTCTATCTGGTGACATCGGAGAATGAATGGAAGGCGGCAGCGACCGGTACCTTCAGTTCTGACGGGCAGCAGACGGTTTATTTCGCGAACGTGGAAGAGGATTATGTCGCCGCTTATAAGGCCAGCGCCCTGATTTTCATGCCGATCGGACTTGAAAGCGGCCAGTCGTTCTCCATTGCGGAATTTGCCGTATTGGGCGTGACCGGAGACAACGTAGATTTTCGATCGACGGAGAATGAAGGAAAGCCGACGATCGGCATACTGCAGCACGACTATATTTACGAACAGAGCAGCGGCGCGAAGATTCCGAAGGGTTCCCTGATCTTCATGGGCGCGTATAAGGGCAACGCCGCCTATAACGTTGTTACGCTTTACGATGAAAACGGACGTCTTGTCATTGGCAGCGACAACGAGGTTCATCAGATTCTTCTTGCGGATGTTCCGAAGGACGGTCCGATTCAGGAGGTTCGAAACGGGACATGGATTTACTGGATTAAGCCGGAGCAGTGGTCAAAAGACAGTCTTCCCGGACGTGTAAGAGCCGAACTGTATCGCGTAAACGACGCCAAAACCAATGAAGGACAGCGGTTGGTCAGCGATACGTTGTTTGAAAGCATACCGTCCGAACTTCCGCAAATCACCCTTGGAGAGTGAAAGGGGAAAGGAGCAGACCATGAAAACCTCTCTTTTCAAAACAATGATGCTTACGTGCGCTTTGTTTCTCCTGCTGTCCGCGCAGGTCTTCGCTGCGAAAGCGTATGATATTGAACTGGACGCAAATGGAAACGTGAAAGTAACGGCGGACGAGGCCGGAGGCGGAGGGATCGCCTCAGTTCAGATTTCCCTGATCGTGACGCCCCAGGTTCCCGAAGCGGAGGTCGGATTCCGCTTCGCGGAAGGGCTTCCGGCAAAAATTCAGGAGTACCGCTATAATGCGCAAACACAGACGCTGGTTTTGTATCTTGCCGGCACGAAGCCATTATTTGCGCCGGAAGCCAGGGAGATTTCCGTTGGCACCGTAACGGTGACGCGAAATGGCAGACCGGCCGCGGCGACGATTCGGGCTGCGGAAAACGGCCTGAAATATGCAAACGGAACAGCCGCAAGTACGATCGCGGTGTCCGGCGAAGTCAGCCTGCAGGGCGAGGCGGACTCCTCAGGTTCAGAAACGGAGAGTTCGTCCGAGGAGCAGAGCGCGCCTGATTCTCTCGAAGGACAAAATTCGTCCGCTGCGGAAAGTTCCAATGGATGGCAGAACGGCGATTCATCCGGTTCTGCGAACTCGAATATCGAAACGGGCGATTCCGCGCCGCAGAACGGGGAATCCGGCACGATCACCGGAAATCAAGGCTCATCGGCCCCGGAGACTTCGAGCAAAAATCCCGGTCAGCAGACGAATGGCGCCTCATCGGAATCGCCGGCGACCGGCGACCGAAGTCCGATCCTGCTTCTTATGCTGTCCCTCGCCGTGTCCGGGACTGCGCTTGCAGCGCTTATCGCCCGCAAGGCACGGAAATCCCATTGCTAATGAAGGTTAAGAGAACAGTCGGCGCGCGGCGTAAATTAGCCGCGCGCCGCGGTTGTGGGTGGGGGCGGGCGCGACGACCGCGC
>CAYUPA010000039.1:0-4595 GCA_964446565.1 uncultured Lachnospiraceae bacterium | reverse complement strand
TTTGTTTCCTTTCTACAGTTCAGCAAATCGGCCGGATAATGATATCATCAGTATCGTGCAGAAATACCCCGTCAAATTCCATGCCCTTCGGCGTCCCGGCTGCTACGACAGCGCGATCATAATCATAAGGGGAATTGTGAAGCAGGAAAGAATGCAGGAGACCACCCTCATGCCGGAGGCAGCGGACGTATCCTTTCCGTATGCGCTGGGTATGACGATCGTATTAAGCCCGAGCGGCATGGCAAGCGTGCAGAGACCAAGCGTAAAATACGGCTCCGGAAGCGGAATCCAATGGAAAAATCCGATAAACAGGAGCGGAAATCCGATCAGGCGGATCAGCGAGACAAGATAAATGCTGCGGTCCGTGAAGATTTTTCGAAAGTTGATGCCGCAGATCGTCATGCCCGTCAGCAGCATCGCGACCGGCGACATGCAGCCGGACGAGACTGAAACGGCGGAACGAAGCCAGGAGGGAACCGGAATCCCGATCAGGCCAATCAGCATACCGACGATCATGCTGATAAACATGGGATTGATAAGATTTCGCAGGCGGCCCGATAGCGGCAGCTTTTCATCGGAGGGCAAAAGGAGCGCGGGAACGGCCCACAGATAGATCAGAATCCAAAGCGGTATCGTAAAGAGAATATATTCGAAAAACAGGTCCGGAAACAGCGCTTTTACGACAGCGTTTCCCATGAAGCCGAAATTGGAAAAGGCAAGGCCGTATGTATAAATGTTCCGCGTGTACCGGTCCTTCGCAAGAAAGCGGGAACAGAGCAGCGCGAGGCCGATGAAGACAAGCGCGAGAAGAAAACTGAACCCCAGCAGCCTGCCTGCCGTGGAAAGGGTTTTCGGGGTAAAATTATCGATGAAGGTTTCAAGCACAAGGGCGGGAATGAAAACCGTGTTCTCCAGTTTGGCGAGAACGGACGCGGCGCCGGAGGCGACGACTTTTGTTTTCACCAGAAGATAGCCGATCAGAATCAGGGTGAATAAATACGCGATCTGGCTCAGCGTTGCGAAAAACAGATTCATGGTATCCTTTCCGGAGGAACGAAGAAGGACTCCTCACTTCTGATTTGAATTGCCGTTTGAAGACTCATTTCCCGTATTATCGCTTAGTAAATTTTGCGGCAGGAACCTTTGGGCAGGCGGATCGTCCAGGACTGCAGGCGGTTGCGGTTGGAAACATAGCGGTCTTCCATGTCTTTCACGTTGACCCAGTTTTTCCTGAGACTCAAATCTTTCAGCATGGGGAACTGTCCCAGATCGATCTGCCAGGGGGCGGGTTCTACAAGGACCGTGTCTTCCCCGTTTATGACGCGAAGAGCGGCACGCATCCAGTCGGCAGGTCCCAGCGTATGGGAGCCGGCTTGAATTTTGAGCGGCAGAAAACCACCTGCCGGAATCTTCTCCGCACCGCGCCGCACTTCCTCCGCCGTCACGGTGACGGGTGAGGAAACGGCAAACGGTTCCTCTAAAAAGCCGTACACCGTACCGCAGGGAAATACTTCCTCTCCGCACAAAAACGCGTGGCAGGCGTGAAAGATATCCGAAAGGCAAAATGAATCCGGCAGCGTTACCGGGAAAAATTCCTCCGCAATCTGTTCTCCGATCTCCTGCAGATCAGCGCGGCGAATCGCGCGGGGTTCGCTGTTTTCGCGGGCAATGTCCCCATAGGTAACGGTTTGGAACCGCGAATCCGCCTGAATCATGCGGATCAGCTCATCCAGCAGCCGAAAATACGCATCCGTAAGTTCGGTTGGAATGCGCTCCGGCTCTTTCCATTGCTCAGCAGGCGTATTTTCTCCGTAAAAATTCACGTCGTCCCAGTGTTTAGCGTACATGGCGCGGTTTGGATGATTGGACAGAATGTAAACATCGTACTGCGCGATTTCATCCAGCCAGTTTTTCAGTTCCTCTTCGGTTGCAATATGACGGTCGCCGTCTACATGAATCAGCCGCTGTTCCATAACCGAGGTATAATGGAGCGACAGCATATTGCAGTAACCCACAGGACGATTGCGCACGGCATCGATCAGCAAATCGCCGTCGAAAACCTTATGCCCCAGTTCCGCCCAGCCGTAATGCGCAACATAGGAAACACAATTTCCGGGCGGGCAGGCGGCGGGAATCTCGTCTATGCCGAATACCCGGCGCAGGATTTCGTTTCCTTCTTTTTCATTACGCAGGAATATCGCCCGCGCAGCCTCATAATCCGCGATGTCCGTGTACTCGTTGATCGTGGGATGATACGAATGCGAAAGACTGTGCGTATCGATCTCGTGGTATTTAAGAGCATCGATCACATCGACGCGATCCCATTTTTCCAGCGATTCGGCAAGCCAGCCCACCACGTTGAAGCACCCGCGCACACGGTGGCCGCGCAAAATTTCCGCGTGGCGGAGAATCATATCCGCCGCCGGGCGGTCCACATAATCCTCTGTGTCAAAACTGAAAATAATTTTTGTCATAATCCTTTGTTCCTTTTTTTCGTATTCCGGACAGCGCGACGATATTTCCGGGGTTCTGAAAAAGCAGGCCGCGGCGCGCGCTCATTCGAGATTGGCGTGGTTTTTGCGCATGAGCTTCGGGTCCGGCGCCATTTCGCTTACCATCGCGTCGCAAATCAGCAGCAGCGCCTGTTCAAACAAACTTCCCATAACCTGACCGTCAGACGGCGAACTGTCTTTATGCGGCGCGTCAAGAAGAAGATCGGCCGGCGCGATCCGCGTCAACTCTGAATCCCGCGCAGCGGTAATGATAAGCAGGTCGGCGCCGCATTTTTTTGCCGTTTCGGCATTGTGGCATACACTGTATGTACTTCCGGACGCCGAAGCCGCGATCAGCAGATCGCCTTCCCCAAGCGAGGGGGTCACGGTCTCGCCGACCACATACGCGCATCTGCCGGACTGCATCAGGCGCATTGCCAGCGCGCGCAGCATCAGTCCGCTGCGTCCTGCGCCGCAGACGAAAATTCTTTCGTGCCGCTCGATTTTCCTTACGCACGCGTTGAAGCTGTCTTCACACAGCGTCTCCGCGAGCGCGCCGAGCCGCGTCAAAATTCTGTTCAGTGCGTTTCCCTGCATCGGATTCTCCCTACCGGCTCACCATTGCGTAGTAGGGCCAAAGGACGGAAAACCGGTCCTTCAGGTCCTTCGCGTAGAACATGGCGTCGCGAATCTTCGTTTCCCCGTACATTTTTGTGAAGGCGTCCATGTCATATCCGGCAGTCGTGAGCATTTCCGTGATTTCAGCCGCGCTCCGGCAGGCGGCCATGATTTCCTTCATCTCCTCCCAATGCTGTTGATAAAGAGGATTCCTGTTTTTCTGATAAGACTGCGCGGCGTCCTGAATCGCCTTGACCTCGGAAGCGTAGCTGCCGAAAATGCGCGCATACTCCCGTTCGCGAACCGCATCGGGCGTCTGAACAAAACGCGGCGTTTTCATCGCGCAGAGCTGTTCCCGCATCGCCGCCGTCACAGCCGTCGCGTAACCGACATCCGTCCCATGAAGGAAATGCGGTTTATTTTCAATTAAACCGGTCACCTCGAAAAAATGGGAAAGATGATGTTCGCTTCCGGAGCCGGGACGGGTCGTGCCCAAAAGGCTCAGCGTGACGCCGATCAGAATGAGCGCGTTCATCAAAAACTCAATCGCCCTGTCTTCCCGTGAAATGATTTGCACGGCCAGATCGCGTACATTTTCCGTTACTTCCAGTACCAGTCCGTAAATCTCCTCGCAGAGATACTCCTGATTGATCAAATGGCTCAGGCGCCAGTCGTTGAGCGAGCTGAACTTGCCGATAATATCGCCGTACCCTGATCGGATCATCTCCAGCGGAGCATTTTTAATGATGTCGGTGTCCGCGATAATCATCCGGGGCGTATGCGTCGTATAGGTAACCTTCATTCCGGACACAATCATTGCCGCCCCTGAAGAGGCATAGCCATCCATTGAAGGCGCCGTGGCGACGACTGCATAGTCCATTCCATGCCGGAACGTCACATATTTGCAGAGATCGTTGATTACGCCGGAACCGATTCCAACGACGAAATCTGTCTGGTCGGTAATTTTCGCCTCCAGCTCCGCGACGGCGGCTTCATCGGGCACAAGCCTGCCGGATCTTCTGTAGATAAGCATACCGCCCGCCTGTTTCCCAAGCAGGCGGCGGATTTCCGGGCCGCAGACAGCCCATGTGTTTTCGTCCGCGACAAGCAAAATGTTTCGGTACCTCGCCGTCCGTTCAGGAATCGCGTTCAGCGCGCCTTCGCCAACCCGCACCTCCTCAATGGGGCAAAAATGCGTGCGCCCGCAGGAACAGGAAATCTCACGGTTGCAGTAAGACGCAATGTCCAGTTTCATCGTACACTCCTCCGTTCCGGATTTATAATTAATCGCTTAACAATCAGCCTGTACACTATAATAGCATAGTCGTGAATTCTTGACAACTGAAAAAACGGAATCGATTTGAAAAGTATAAACCGAATATGATAATGTCTTAAGTAACCGCAAGTGAAAATGTCCTAAACTGGACTTCCGCTATGGTATAATAATCTCCCTGATGGACCTGATGGAGGGAGGAGATATTATCA
>CAYUPA010000038.1:819-10914 GCA_964446565.1 uncultured Lachnospiraceae bacterium | reverse complement strand
GTTCATCCCGTCAGGATCTTCCATTGCATTCGTTGACAATGTGTCAACGAAAGAACTGTACAGTCATTATTATCCGATTGCTCCGCTGAAAGGACCGGATGGTTTCCGTGTTGCAACGTATATACCAACTGTTCCAGGGAATGGTTTTGCGATGACTATAGACTGTGAAGAACCGGAAGCGGCCATCCGTCTGACGGATTATTGCCTGTCCCAGGAAGGGTTTTTGACATGTGTTATCGGAGTCAAGGGAACAGACTGGACGGAACCCGATGAAGGCGCCACTGGAATCGATGGAAATCCTGCCGTCTATAAGCGGCTTACCCCCTATACCTCGGAACCGGCGAATAATACATGGCATACTGGACCAAATAACGGTTCTTATAGAATCCGTTTAGGTGAGCAGATGGATCCTGATGTAGATCTTTTTAGTCCTGAAGGAATGGAACCTTTTCTTTATAAGGTGACAAAGGAAGAATATGAGCCTTATATCAGCGATGAATATGAGAATCTTCCGCCGCTTACGTTAACCGCAGATGAGAACAGCTCGATATCGACGGTCCTTGTTGAACTTGATAATTATATCAATGAGAAGAAGACCGGCTTTATCACAGGCGCTGTCGATATCAACAGCGATGAGGAATGGCAGAGCTTCAAGGATGATCTCAGCAGCATCGGACTGGATCAGGTAATCGAAGTCTATCAGACGGCCTATGACAGACAGTACAAAGATTAACGATGGGAAACCGGTTTTCTCATTCTGGATCACAGCATAGCAGACGGTATAAATGGCATGGAGGATGCATACAGGGAATGACTGCCAGCGTGACAGCCGAGATGAACCCGAGGTAAGCTTGCGGTAAGCCTCCGATAAACCTGATGTAAGCCGAGTTTCCGTCCTTCATCTCCGCGGATATTTCCACAGGTCGTTCCATTGGGAACGTTCCGTTTGGATCGTTCCGTTTGGATCGTTCCGTTGGAGATTTCCGTGGAGATGCCATTCTGTGTGTGGAGGAAAATGCAAGGAGGAGAATTCAACGATGTTTGATAACCGATTCGGAATTTTTATTCACTGGGGAATTTATGCCGTTTCCGGTGTGCAGGAGCAGGTGTTCGCGCGGATGAACTGGCCCAGGGAGAAATATGAGGCTCTTATGCATTCGTTCAACCCTGTGAAGTACGATCCGGAGCAGTGGGTGCTCCTCGCCAAAGAGGCGGGAGCGAAATATATCTGCTTTACCGCGAAGCATCATGACGGCTTCTGCATGTGGAACACGAAATATACCGACTACAGCATTATGAATACGCCTTACGGCAGGGACGTGCTTAAGATGCTGAGCGATGCCTGCGGAAAGCATGGCATGGCACTGTCGATCTACTATTCGAATCCGGACTGGCATCATCCGTATGGCTACAATCCGGCGTCCTCCCATCAGTGGAAGGCCATGAGAAACGGCGTCATCGACACGGCGCGGTACCGTGAATATGTGAAAAACCAGGTGGAGGAGCTTCTGACGAATTACGGACCGATCTACACATTTTACTGGGACATTCCGCCGGGAATCCATGACCCGTCGCTGAACGAACGGATAAGAAGCCTCCAGCCGGACATTCTCATCAATAACCGCGGATGGTCGGAGGGGGATTTTTCGACGCCGGAGCGAGAAGATTCCATCACGGACGAGACAGAATACAAGACCATGACCGAAGCCTGCGAATCGGTAGGCGAGCAGAGTTGGGGATACAGGAAGAATGAGGATTTTCATTCAATCCGTTATCTTACGGGTTCGATAGACCGTGTCATGGCAAAGGGCGGGAGCTACATATTGAATGTAGGGCCGGACGCGGAGGGCGTGATCCCCGGGGAGTACGCGGACCGAATCCGCCGCGTGGGGGACTGGTACCGCCGCATGGAAGGATGTCTGGAACGGCATGAAGCCGATCCTTTCCATTACGGGATAGCCGGCATCAAGATAAATCCCTGTATCGCGCGAAAGAAAGACGGGAAGACCTATTTTCATTTTTATAACGGCATCAAATCATCCGCCGTATGCATGAGCCGTTTTCCGAGCCTTCCGAAGAAGGTGCGGCTGATGAATACAGGCGAAGACCTTCCCTTTGCGATAGAGCCGATGCCAGCCTATTTCGCAGGCGGCGTCGGAATCGCCCAGGAATATCTGCATATCCGCGGCATTCCCGTGGACAGTCTTGCGAGCGAACCCATCGTCATCGAGGTCACATGGTAAAAAAGAGCCGCCTTCCTTTTTTTCAAACAGAGGAAAGCGGTTCTTTTTTTAGGTAAAGATTATCTGTTTCAATGTCGGATTGCTCGCACTGCCCTGATCCGGAAAACATCGTTTACAGCAGCCCCGCGATGGCATCCGCAACCCCGCCGCTTGACAGAATCGAAATATTATTCACGAGGATCAGGTCCTGAATCTTGTGCTCCTTAACATAATCGACCACGTTTTCCGTCGCATAGCGAAAATCAACGACGTATACGGTCTGATAGTGGTCAACAAGAAACGGTACGAAACAGTTGCCGTAGGATTCCTTGAGGACCAGACAGGAGGAGCCGTCTGTGATTTCAGGATTTTCAATAATGCTTAAGGGCCTGTCGCCGCCGATAAAACAAGCGTATTTGGAGTTTTCTTTCCAGGTGCTGACATCGGTAATAACCTGCCAGTCATGCCGGACGCCCTCCTGATCCCAGTAGACCATCTCGTTGGTTCCGTTCGGGACGTAGGCCGTTACGCTGTCCGGATTCGCCGCCATATCGCTGTCTCCAAGGGACTGGTACGCGCTTCCGAGGAACGGGGCAAATGTCATACGCTTAAATTCCGAAAGCTGATGCGGCTGTATATTCTTCGCTTCGCAGAAATTCCGATAGACATACCAGGCCGCAAGCTGCGTCCAGTGATGGTCCGTCCGGAAATACAGGTATTCGTTATTGTGTTCGCGCAGCGTGCGGAATGTTTCTACAGGCGTTACGCCGTCGTCGTACATAGCGTAATAATAATCAATCGCCTGCTCCTGGTCGGACCCGCCCAGGGATTTTAACTCCTCCCCGGGCAGCAGCGCACCGGAGTTATTCGGTACCAGAATCGAATAGATATTCGCGCGGCCTTTGAGCTTTCGCGCGGCGCTGTTTAAGGCGTCTATGTAAGTCGAGGCCGCGCTCTGGCTGAAATAGTACATGCTGTAAGCCGCCCCGTTCTTCACATAAAGCCCTTCCTGAATATGCTGCTGGATAGAGGCTTCCATGGCCTCCGTGTCCGGAATGGAAACTTCTTTTTTCGGCTGAGAATCGTTCGAGGACGCGCCGGACTGCGACGCGTCGGATCGTGACGAGTCAGAGTGCGGAGCGTCGGACCGTGACGAGTCAGAACTCGATGCATCGGACTGTGATGCGCCGGATTGTGAGGAATCGGACTGCGGCGTACCGGACTGTGACGCATCAGATCGTGATGCTTCAGACTGTGACGCGCCCGGCTTGGCTGTACCCGGCCGGGAGGCATCCGCCTGCGATGAATTCGAGGGCGCCGTTGTCGGGCGCGATGCATCGAGCTCTGAAACCGACCCGGACTCGGCGGTGTTCAACCCTTCATTTACGGCGTCTTCCCTGCCGGGGATCGCGGGAATCTCATCCCCCTTTTCGTGGCCGCCAACCATGCGGGTCTCGATTTTAACGCCGTAAGCGTCTTTTAAGTCATGGTCGAGCGCGATCAGCGTGTCCCGCATTGGATAGGAATCCGAATACCACAAAGAGATTTCCGAAAAATACGACCCGTCCAGAAAAGCAGAAAGCGTGAATTTGGGAAATTCCGTGAGCTTTCGGTTCTCCCTCTCCGAAACGGCGGGACGCAGAAAGAGCATCAGTCCAACAATAAACCCCACAAGCAGAAGAGCCATAAAAATATGGATTCCCATTGCGCGGAACCGCTGAATCTGCCGTTTCTCTTTTCGTGTAAAAGCGTGTTTTGAACCGCGCGAGGAATCACGTGAGGAATTATGTGAGGAATTATGTGAGAAATCACGTGAGGAATCAGGTGTAAACGTGTGTTTTGAACCGCGTTCCATCGGCCGGACCGCCTCCTGTCTTTCGTAAAATCAGAAATTGAAATATAAAAACGGATTGTAACTGGCTCCGGTCAGCGACAGGACGGACAGGAGCAGAAGCAGCGCCGGGGTCAGCATATCCGTAATCTGGTAAAAGAGAAAGATTCCATGATGGGACTTTGACATCCGGTACAGCAGTTTGTGAAGTTTTTTCCCAATCGGCGTTACGGCGGCGATGGCGAAAATCAGGAAGAAGATGTTGCCGAAGAAGACCGTCGCCGCTTCCAGCCCAACGCCCGCCACGCCGCCGATTCCGAACATACCGCGCAGGACGGCGGCCATCTCGTTCGGGTTCTCGAAGCGAAACAAAATCCAGCCGAAGTAAACGATGAGCAGCGTGCAGATATGGCTGACCGGCCGGGGAAGCCGGTCCTTAATCACAAGTTTTTCGAGGACCAGAAAGACGAAATAATACAGACCCCAGAGAATGAAATTTATGTTTGCGCCGTGCCATAATCCGGTCAGAAACCATACAATGGCCATATTGCGGATCCATTTCATCAGACTGCAGCGGCTTCCGCCAAGGGGTATGTACACGTAATCCCGGAAAAAGCTGCTCAGGGAAATGTGCCATCGTCTCCAGAAGTCCTGAACGGAATGCGCTGTGTACGGATAATTGAAGTTTTCCGGATAGTGGAAACCAACCATGCGTCCCATGCCGATTGCCATGTCGGAGTAGGCGGAGAAGTCGAGGTAGATTTGCAGCATATAGAACAGCATACCAAGCCACAGCCCGCCCGCGGACTGGGTTTGAAGCGCTTCGACCCCCGCGGGCAGCAGCGTGTCCGCCGCAGAGGCGCAGGAGTTGGCCAGAATGGATTTTTTCGCGATTCCTACGGAAAACCGGCGAATGCCCGCATAGATGTCGCCTCTGGAAACCGTGCGGCTGTCGATTTCAGAGGCTACCGTTTCATAGCGGATAATGGGGCCGGCGATACACTGGTGAAACAGGCTCGAATACAAAAGCAGCTTCCAGAACGGCGGAATGACCTTTACATCCCGCCGGTACACGTCGACCACATAGGAAAGCAGCTGGAACGTGTAAAAGGAAATGCCAAGCGGCAGCGCGATCTGCGGAATTTTGGACGGAAAACCGAACAGCCAGCGCACCCCTCGAAGCAGAAAGCCCGTATATTTGAAAAAGCCAAGAAGGCCCAGAAGCGCGATACACTCCACGATCAGAAAACACTTGCGTTTTGCCGGGCTTTGCGTGCGCGAAATCGAAAGGGAAAGATACCAGCTGATAAATGTTTCGCCCACCAGAAGCACGAGATATATCGGCTCGCCCCAGGCGTAGAAAATCAGTGAAAAAACAAGAAGGACGACATTCCTGTACTTTTTTCCGCAAAGGTAATAAAAGATCAGATGCAGCGTTAAAAATAGAAAAATAAACAACAGACTTGAAAAGACCATGGACGATCTCCGTTTTTCATTCGGTGTATTCAGTAGGGGAATCGTCATTCTTTTTGCCGCGGAAGGAAGGCGCCGGGCCATGCTGAGCATGAGGCCAAGATGAGCGCAGTGCCGGGATGAGAATAAGGCAAGGACGAGCGCCGCGCCGACATGAGCATAAGACCGGAATGAGCATACGGTCAACACGCGCATCGGGTCAAAATAATACGAAATGACATTTCAAGATATGCGAACCAAAAATCCAAAGAATCCCCTGCGTCTAATTCTACATCAAAAGTTCGTCCTTTGGAACCGAAAATCCGATTTTTTCCATTAAATTTTTAAAGAACAAATTTTCAAAGAGAATTCCTCGCGGGAGATTATTTGTTTAATTTATTAGAAAATACTAAAAAACAGAAAATAATTTTTCTTCCCCAAAAAACTTGACAGATCCTTCAAAATGTGATATTGTATCTCAATCTTCAACCTATCGTATTGGAGAACGCCTGGATGAGGAAGAGTAGGATTGCCGGAATCTTTCAGAGAGCCGCCGGAGGGTGCGAGGCGGCAGAGCGGGCTTTCCGAACTGGCCTTGGAGCGGCTGGCTGAACGAAATGAGTAGGCACAGACGGATGCCGACCGTTATTGCGGCAGGATATCGGCGTAAGCCCGTATCTGAATAAGTGAGTCACGCCCGTCTGCGGCATGGCTAAGAAGAGTGGTACCACGCGGGGAATCAGGATATGCCCTTCGTCTCTTACAGGAAGACGGAGGGCGTTTTACTGTGCGCAGGAGAATGGCATTACAGCGCACGGAACGCGTTCAGGACGGATGGATATCCCGACAGAACCCAATACGAAAATTTCATTGCAGGAGGAATTAAATATGCAGAATTATCAGAAGTACAGGCCGTTTCCGCCGTTGAACATGCCGAACCGGAAGTGGCCTTCGCGGCAGATTACAAAGGCGCCGATCTGGTGCAGCGTCGATCTGCGCGACGGCAATCAGGCTCTCGAGGTGCCGATGACGTTTCAGCAGAAGCTGGATTTCTTTGAATATCTGGTGAAGATTGGCTTTAAGGAAATTGAGATCGGCTTCCCGGCGGCCTCCGATACCGAATACAATTTCTGCCGGGCGCTGATCGAGCGCGATATGATTCCGGACGATGTGACGATTCAGGTGCTGACACAGTCGCGCGAACACATCATCCGCAAAACCTTTGAGGCCGTAAAGGGAGCCAGGCACGCGATCGTGCATCTGTATAACTCCACCTCGACGCTGCAGCGGGACGTTGTATTCAATATGAATAAGGAACAGGTCAAACAGCTGGCGGTGGACGGCGCGGTTCTGTTTAATCAGCTCGCGAAGGATTATCACATGGAGCATTTCCAGTTTGAATATTCGCCGGAGAGTTTCTCCGGAACAGAGATGGACTACGCGGTTGAGGTCTGCGATGCCGTGCTGGACGTCTGGAAGCCGACCCCGGACAAAAAGGTGATCATCAACCTGCCGAATACCGTCGAGGTCGCGACGCCGAACGTCCATGCCGATCAGATCGAATACGTCTGCGATCATATCAAATACCGCGACAGCGTGATTATCAGCCTGCATGCGCATAATGACCGCGGCTGCGCGGTGGCGGCGACGGAGCTTGGCCTGATGGCGGGCGCCGACCGCGTGGAAGGGACGCTGTTCGGCAACGGCGAGCGCACGGGCAATGCCGATATCATGAATATCGCGATGAATCTTTATTCGCAGGGGATCGATCCGGGCCTTGATTTCAGCCACATGAGCGAACTGGTCGAAATCTATGAAAGAAGCACCGGCCTTTGGGTCCATCCGCGCCATCCGTATGCCGGGAAGCTGGTCTACACCGCCTTTTCCGGATCGCATCAGGACGCGATCAAAAAAGGGATGGCGCGCTGCAAGGAGCATCCGGACTACTGGGAGGTTCCCTATCTGCCGATCGATCCGGCGGACGTCGGACGCAGCTACGACCCGATCATTCGCATCAACAGCCAGTCCGGCAAAGGCGGCGTAAGCTATGTTCTGCAGGAACATTACGGTATGCTGCTTCCGCGCGATCTGCAGAAGGAGTTCGGGCCGATCGTCACGCAGATTTCCGACGAGCGGAACGAGGAGCTTTCCCCGAAGCAGATTTATGATCTCTTCATGAATATGTATATTGTGGAATCGCCGATTCTGCTGCAGCACTATACCGAGGAAATGCTTGGAAAGGACCGTTCGGCGGTCCGGGCGCGAATTCTTTTTGAGGGGGATTCCTTCGACGTCGAAGGAGATGGAATCGGCATCATCAGCGCGTTCTGCAAGGCGATGGAGGTTCTTGTCCACGGGCATATCGAGGTTATCAACTACGCGGAACATTCGCTTTCACAGGGTTCCGCGTCGAAGGCAATCACCTATATCCACCTGAAGGGAACGGGCGAGAAGACCTATTTCGGCGCGGGAATCAGCTCCAACGTTTCCAAATCGTCTCTTCGAGGCATCGTGTCCGCCGTCAACCGGATGCTGAACGACACGGTAAAGTAAAAGGAGAGGGACGGGCGATAGCTGCGTTATGCGCAATCGCCGATGAGAGGAGAGGGACAGACTATGTTCAAATTGTGCGCGTTTTCTGATGAGGCCGGAAGCAGCGTCCGGGAGCAGATCGAGGCGCTGGTTGACAACGGGATTCCATATCTCGAAGTCCGGGGCGTCGGCGGGCGGAATTTCATTCAGCTTTCCGTAAGCGAAGCCGCATCGCTTAAAGAGGAACTGGCGGCGCGGAATCTTTCGGTTTGGTCGGTCGGCTCGCCGATCGGCAAGATTGGAATCCGGGAGCCGTTCGCGCCGCATTTCGAGGAGTTTAAGCATACTCTCGAGCTTGCGGAAACCGTGGGGGCGCGGTGTATTCGGCTGTTCAGCTTCTACATTCCGCAGGGGGAGGACCCGTCCGTCTGCCGCGACGAGGTCATGGAACGGCTGATGCGGTTCGCCGAAGAGGCGGAAGGCCATCCGGTCTGTCTGTGTCACGAGAACGAAAAAGGCATCTACGGCGATACCGCGCCGCGCTGTCTGGATATTCATGAGCATTTGCCCCAGATCCGCTGCGTCTTTGATCCGGCGAACTTCGTCCAGTGCGGGCAGGATACGAAGGAAGCATGGAAGCTCCTCGGCGACAAGGTCTACTACATGCATATCAAGGACGCGCGAAAGGATGGAAGCGTCGTCCCCGCGGGGGAAGGCGACGGAAATCTCGGGTACCTGCTGCGGCAGTATGACGGAAAAGGCGCCTCCGTTCTCACGCTGGAACCGCATCTTAGCGATTTTGTGGGTCTCGGCGCTCTGGAAAACGCGGAGAAGAGCAAGGTGGACGCGCATCGGTATTCAACCGGTCGCGCGGCCTTCGACGCCGCGGCCTCGGCGCTTAAAGCGCTTCTTGCGAAGGAAAAAATAGGATGAAGTACCCGGATTTTTTACAGAAAAACGGAACGATCGGCCTGATTGCCCCTTCCTTCGGATGCGCGGCCGAGCCGTACCGTACGGCGCTGAAGCATGCGGTGATCCGTTTCACGCAGAAGGGGTACCGGGTCGCTGTCGGACCGAACTGCTATTTGAACGAGGGCGTCGGGATCAGCAACCGGCCCTCCCTGTGCGCGAAGGAATTCAACGAGGCCTATACGGACGGGGAAAGCGCGGTTCTTCTGTCCTGCGGCGGCGGCGAACTGATGTGCGAGATTCTGGATGCGATCGATTTTGAAGCGATCCGGCACGCGGCGCCCAAGTGGTTCATGGGCTATTCCGATAACACAAATCTTGTTTTTCTTTTAACGACGCTCTGCGATACCGCCGCGGTCTTGGGCCCGAACGCTGCCGCGTTCGGAATGCACAGGCTGCATCCGTCCCTTTCGGACGCGCTGAAGCTGCTTACCGGCAGGCGAAAAACGTTCGAGGGCTATCCGATGTGGGAGCTCGAGTCCCTGAAATCGGAGACGGCGCCGCTTGTGCCGTATAATCTTACGATGCCCTCCGTTCCGCGCGTCTATGTGCGGGGCGGGAAGCAGAACGCCGAGGAGATCTCCGAGACTGTCTTGGAAGGGCGGCTGCTTGGCGGCTGTCTTGACATTTTGGAAAATCTCGCGGGGACGCGCTTCGACGGGACGGAGGAGTTTGTGGAGAACTATCAGGAAGACGGCATCCTGTGGTTTTTAGAATCCTGCGATCTTACGCCGATGGGCGTGCGCCGGGCCATCTGGCGGCTGAAACACTGCGGGTGGTTTCACAATGTGAAGGGATTTCTGATCGGGCGGCCGCTGCGCTACGGCGAGGAGATGCTGGGTCTTACCATGGATCAGGCGGTCCTCGAGCCTCTTCTGGAATATCAGGTTCCTGTGGTTCTGGATATGGATATCGGGCACCATCCGCCGATGCTGCCGATTGTTTCAGGAAGCCTCGCGGTTGTCACGGTGAAGGACCATCAGGTGAGAATTCGGTACCGGTTTCACTGAAGGCGGGGTCCCTGAAAAAGGGATTCCGCCTTTTCTAAGACGCGCGGTTAAGGATTGGGGCTCTGCCCCAACCCCGTCC
>CAYUPA010000038.1:0-809 GCA_964446565.1 uncultured Lachnospiraceae bacterium | reverse complement strand
TTCCGCCTCAAGCCGGTTTCCGGGACTTTTTTTGTTTTTTCGGCTGCACGTTACATCTCCCTGTTTTTTGTCTGAGAAAAATATTTCTCTTTTTTTTGGAACGATCCCCTTTGAGGCACAGAAAAAATGTCTCATGCAATGCATCTGTTACTTCTGTTTTCGTGTATACCGGCTGGCAGCCTTTCCTTTCATATTTCATAAAATCCGTTTCTCTCAGCGTTTCAAGAATCTGATCCATCGTATATTTTTCGCCTCTCCTTGCCAGATATCTGTACAGGATTGGAGCAATGAAACAGGGGATGAAATGCGCCAGAATCCGGTCCTTTTGCTGTACATATACGAGTCTCGCTTTGAAATCCGTTTTCATGATGAGGAAGCAGAAATTTGTGAAAGATGAAAGTCTACTTTGTCCCCCTCAAAGTGGAAATAAACTTTTCACTTCAGTTGGGAGAAAAATCCGCAAAATCTTCCGGCGCCTCTTGTAATCGGGGGGGGGGTAGTGTATAATAAAAGGAGTTTTCCTGTTTCACACAGCCCGAAAAGGAGAGTACAGCTATGAAAAAATGGATATACAGGATAGAAGCCCTGCTTTTAACGACGGTTCTGGCGTTCTGTGCGCTCGGCGCGGCGTTTCCCGCCGGGACCGATACGATAGCGGAAGCGCAGGAAACGGCGGCCGCTGCTCCCGAATCCGGGGAGAGCGCGGAACAAGAGAGTATTGCCGAAGAGCCGGAGAATGAGGGAGAGGGCATATCCGAAATAGCTTCAAAAGAATCCTCCGAAGCATTCTCCGCAGAATCCTCTGAAGA
>CAYUPA010000037.1:0-11229 GCA_964446565.1 uncultured Lachnospiraceae bacterium | reverse complement strand
AACCATACTGATCGGCTCACTTTGCGGCGCGGTCAATATATTTCGGCTCCAATTTTGAATAAAGAATTTTCTGCGTAGAATACAGTCCGTAATAGCCGGACAATGTGTAACTCACTGCGCAGGCGAGGGCGAACAGCAGCAGCGCCTGCGAGCCGAATAACTCAATGCTTAAAAGCAACGATGCCATAGGACAGTTTACCACGCCGCAGAATGTCGCGACCAGCCCGATTGCCGCACCAAATCCAGGGTCCAGCCGCAGCAGACCGCCCACAACATTTCCAAAGGCCGCTCCCACAAAAAATGTTGGGACGATTTCGCCGCCCTTAAATCCCGCTCCCAGCGTAATCGCCGTAAAAAGCAGTTTCAGGAAAAACGCCTCCGGCCTTACATCGCCGCCAATGGCTTTTTCGACAATATCCATGCCTGCGCCGTTGTAATCCCGCGTCCGGACGAGCAGCGTCAGCAGAATGATCGCGACGCCGCCTGCGAAAATGCGTACATACGGATTTTTGACATACTTCTGCAAAAGCGAATGGGTCTTGTGCATCGCCACGCAGAACAGAATACTCAGAAATGCGCAGGCTGCGGCAAGCGCCACGATCCGCAGGCCGTTAACAGGATTCAGAGCCGGTACCGCCTGCAGCCGGAACGACGTCGGCGCAATGCGAAAACAGCGCGTGACGAAAAATGCGACCAGCGCGGATGTAATGCAGGGAACGAAGGCACTGTAATGAAAGATTCCGACGCTGATGACTTCCATACTGAACACGGCGGCGGTTACCGGCGTACCGAACAGCGCGGAGAAAAAGCCGCTCATTCCGCACATTGTAAGAATCCCCTGATCATCCTCCGGCACGCGGAATAAACGGCCGAACATCGCGCCGAAGTTTCCGCCGAGCTGCAGCGCCGCGCCTTCCCGTCCGGCAGAGCCGCCGAACAAATGCGTAAGACAGGTCGCGACAAAGATCAGCGGAGCCTGACGATACAGGAGCTTATTCTTGTTATAAACCGAAGAAATGACCGCGTTGGTACCGGGGTCCTCATTGAAGCCGCATTTTTGATATAAAAAGACAATGCCCAGCCCTCCAAACGGGAGCAGATACAGAAGCCATGCGTATGTCTTAAAGGCTTTTGTCGCATAGTCGACGCAATAATGAAACGCGGTCCCGACCAAACCGCACACTGCGCCAAGAATTGCCGCGAAAACCATCCATTTCAGAAAGCCCGTGATAAAGCCGAAGGCTTCCTCAAGATGTTTTTGGAGGTTTTGCGATTTTGGGGGCATTTGCGGGTTTTCCGGGTTTTCCGGCTTTTGCGTTTTTATCGGCTTTTCCGTTTTTATCGGTTTTTCCTGCATCCGCCCCATTTTCATGCCCTTCCGTACCGTTTTGAAACGGTTCGAATCCGCTCAGCCAACTCTTCGGTGATCTGACCGTCCTGCAGTCTCCATTTCCAGTTCTTTCCGAGCGTTGACGGTTCGTTCACGCGGGCTTCCGTTCCAAGTTCCAGATAATCCTGTATCGGCACGATCGCCGTGTCCGCGACACTCGCAAGCGCAGCATCGATCAGATAGGGACACCACTGTGCCGGTTCCGTAATATGGAGATAATCCTCCGTATAGGCGCGCGCATCTTTCGTCAGCGTTTCGCGCCACCCAAGCAGGGTCTCATTGTCGTGCGTTCCCGTATAGACGACGCTGTTTTTCACATGCTGGTGCGGCAGATACGGATTCTCCGCGCCGGAATCAAAGGCAAACTGGAGTACCTTCATGCCGGGATACCCGCATTTTCTCAGCAGCGCATGAACATACTCCGTCAGATAGCCGAGGTCCTCGGCAATCAGACGGACTTTTCCCAGCTTATGATTCAGGACGTCAAAAAACGCGTAGCCGGGTCCCGGTTCCCAATGCCCGGTTTCTGCCGTCTTCGCCCCGTAAGGAACGGCGTAATACGCTTCAAAGCCGCGAAAATGGTCGATTCGTACGACATCGTAATATTCCAGACTTTTGGCAATGCGCTGAATCCACCAGGCATACCCCGTTTCCTTATGTACATCCCATTGGTAGAGCGGATTGCCCCACAACTGGCCCGTGCTGGAAAACGCGTCCGGCGGACATCCCGCCACCTGAATCGGCTTCAAATCATCACCCAGCTGCAGAAGCTCGGGATGGCTCCAGGCATCCGCGCTGTCCGGCGCGACATAAATCGGAATATCGCCGATGATTTCAACGCCGGCCTCCTTCGCGTAAGCCTTTAGCTTTTTCCATTGTACGGCGAACAAAAACTGCAGATATTCGTAAAACGCGATATCCTCCCGCAGTTCCCGGCGAATTCGGTTCATCGCAGGCACTCTGCGGAATTTCAGCGCCTCCGGCCACGCCTGCCAGGAAAGGCCGTCTTGAGAATTTTTAATGGCCATATACAGCGCGTAATCATCGAGCCATGCCTCTTTATCCCTGAATTCCAAAAAATCCGGATTCTTTTGCGGCGATCGATGAAAGGCTTTTCGCAGAAGCGAATATCGATTTTCATACAATTTCCCGTAGTCCACGTACATCGGGTCGCCGCCAAAGTCACAGCTCTTGATTTCTTCCGGTTTCAGCAGTCCTTCTTCCCGCAGCATGTCCAGGTCGATGAAATACGGATTGCCCGCAAATGCGGAAAACGACTGATAGGGCGAATCGCCATAGCCAGTCTGACCCATCGGAAGAATCTGCCAGTAATGCTGCCCCGCCCGTTTCAGAAAATCTATCCATTCATACGCGCTGCGCCCCAGCGTTCCGATGCCGTATTTTGACGGCAGCGACGCAACCGGCAGCAAAATTCCGCTTGTTCTCATAACGACCTCGTTTCCGAAATGTTCTTATACCTCTAAGGCTTCCGCTTTCTTTTGCTTTTTCTGATCCAAATAGCGATCTTCCTCACTAAAAACGCAGCCGCAGTATTTTTGCATATAAAATCCCAACTCACGCGCGCGTTCCTGTCCCCTGCGGAACAGCGGACGAAAGTCCCTGTACAAAAACGGCACCCCATATCGGTCGGCCGCTTCCCGCGCCGCCTGCATAATTCCTTCGTGGTTTTGATACGGGCTGATTAAGAGGGAGGTCGTAAACGCGTCCATCCCTTCTTCCGCCGCCTTTTTCGCTGTCCAGTTCATTCGCACCTGATAACAATAGCGGCACCGTCCGCGGATATCGCCCGCGACGTGTTCTACGAAAGGACGAAGGCCGTAAATGTCCTCTTCGATCATCCGCAGCTGAATCTGCTGTGCGTAGTCCCGTAAAGTATTCCGCCGGCTGCGGTATTCGGTAAAAGGATGAATGTTCGGATTGAACCAGTAGCCCGCTACCGCAAAACCCTCGTCCCTGAGGCTGTCGATGCACTGATTTGCACAGGGCGCACAGCAAATATGAAGAAGAATCTTCCGCACGGTACTCCTCCTGTTTATTTTGCATTGGATCTGCAACATTTTTCACTTTTGACTTCATTTCATTATGCCCTGAATTCATGGCCTTTTCCGTCCTGGCTTCATTATATGCCGCGCCGGATGGAAAATCAACAAAAAAACTCCCCCTATCCTTTCGATAAGGGGAATTCGGAATTATTTCTTGAGCCATGAGGATGCAACGTAGTACTCCTTATTGTTGTATCGAACTTTATACCAGATATAGTTGTCCGCTTTTTTCGCGTATCCGTTTACCGTTTGAATCTTCGTACCGACCGCAAATGTTCCGGCGATGGCATAGGAAAGGCCGGGACCCGTGCGGTAATTCAGGCGCGCCGTTGTCGTATATTCCGTAACGGATTCGGCGCCCGAAGATGAACTTGAAGTATTGCCGGACGATGCGGACGAACCGGAAGAGCCGCCGGACGACGCGGATTTTTTCAGCCAGTTGGAGGCGGTATAATACTGTCTGCCGTTGACTTGAATCATAAACCAGATATAACCGTCCGCTTTTTTCGCATAGCCGTTTACAACCTGAACGCTTGTGCCGACCGGCAATGTCGCGACGACGGGGTAGGAGGGTCCCGGACCCGTGCGGTAATTCAGGCGGTCCGTCGTGGTATATGTGACGATCGATTCGCCATTCGAAGAACCGCCGCCGGAGGATCCGCTGTCAGACGAGTCAGAACCATTGCCGGAGGAACCCGAGTCACTGCCAGACGAGCCGGAACCGCTGCCGGACGAACCCGAGCCGCTGTCAGACGGGCTGGAACCGCTGTTATCGGACGAATCAACCTTTTTCAGCCAGTTGGATACCGCATAATAATACGTACCGTTAATTTTAATCTTAAACCAGGTATATCCATCCGCATTCGAAGCGTAGTCCTTTACGGCCTGCACCTTAGCGCCCACGGCCAGGGTTCCCGCGATCGCGTTGGTTATGCCGGGGCCGGTACGGTAATTAAGGCGTTCTGTCGTCATATACGTGTCAAACGATTCACCGCCGGAAGGGGTGGAAGGCGACTGCGAGCCGGATGATTCTATCTTTTTCAACCAGTTGGACGCGACATAATAATGTCGGTCGCCCTGCTTGACTGCAAACCAGATATAACCGTCCGCTTTTTTGCTTTCTCCGTCCACGACCGCAACCCTGGTTCCTTTTGGAATCACGCCGGCGATTTCAAAGGACAGCCCCGGTCCCGTACGGAATTTAAGATTTTCGGTCGTTCTATAATATGAAGTTGTTTCTCCGCTTCCGCCGCCCGTGGAAGACGCCGCCTGCTTTACGATTTCAAAGTTCACAGTCCGGGAGCCGGTATATTTCCCTTCGCCGGTGATTATGACGGTCGCCGTTCCGATATTGATATTGGAAACATAGGTCAGCGAGTAATCCGTTCCCTCCGCAAGGACCGTGCCCTTATCCGCAATCTTCACATTCGGCTGAATCGCCGCGCCCGTGTAAACCTGCTCTTTAATCGGAGATACCGTAATGTCGGAGCTGGAAATATCTTTCGCGGGAGAATCCTCGGAGGGCTTATCCGTCGGCTTCTCAGATGGCGTTTCCGGTTTCTCAGATGGTGTTTCCGGCTTTTCCGTTGGTTTCTCGGAAGGTGTCTCCGTCGGCTGCGAAGAAGAACCGCCCGTAACATTCACCTGCATCGCGTCAAACTTGCCGCCGCCGGAAACCACATAAATCGTTGTCGTTCCGGCATTGACGCCGGTCACCGTGCCATCGGCTCCCACCGTCGCGACGCCGGGGTCCCCCGTTTCAAAATACAGCATGGACGCGTCGCCGGTCGCCAGTGTCAGCTTTGCGGTTTTCGCGGCGGAAATTGACTTTTCCGCCTTGACCCGCAAAAATCCCTCATGGATATACCCCGTGCAGGTTTTCCCATTCAGCGTATACTGAACCTTATACCAGTATGGATTTGAAAGGAAGGAATACTGATAGGGACTGGCATCGATCACACCGTCCAGAATCGTGACTTCCGTGCCTGCCTTGAGCGTCGTCTGCGTCACGCTGCTTAAGGACGCTCTGTCGCGAACATTCACGCTCTGCAGCGTAACCCCGGTCTTAACGTCCTTGTTAAACGCTACGGACGCCGTTTTGTCCGGCATATTCTTATATACCGGAATATAGAAAACCCTGCTTACATTTTTATTCGCCGCAGCATACGTTGTCTGCGCTTCGCTCGCCGCTCCGGCGATACTGGTCATATACTGATGGGAATACAGCGCATAGTAATGGTTGGGGTTGACATTAAAGCGCATATAATATCCGGTATCCTGCCCTTTAACAATATACTGTTCCCCGATATAGACCGCGCCGCCGTTGATCGACAGCATCGGCGAGGTCCAGGGCCTGTCGTATGACCCGACCGTGCTTGCCCACCTCAGCCCGTTGCTGACCGGATCAGCGCTGCTGTAGGCACCGATGTTGTAATAATTATAAATGCCGGGATAGCTGCCATAGTTGCCGCTTACGCTGCCGCTGGTGCCGCTGACTCCGATTTCCAGACGGATTTTCGTGGCAATATACAGAGTGCTGACCTTTGATGTTACGGCGGCATCCCAGATTACATCGGCATAGGTATATTCCGTATTGACCCGGTTTCCTTCCGCATCCAGATAACTGATGGTCGGATTCGTCTGCGAACTCATAAAAGTCCCGTCTAATATGGATTCGACCTGACTGAGCGTATGCGTCTTCTCATTATAGGAATTGGCTTCGAACATAAATATATGTTTCTCGTCGAGAAAATTCCGCGGGTCCATAAAATACGCGACGGCGGAACGGCTGGCCGATACCCAGCTGGTGCCGTCTTTCGCAATATATGTTTTCCTTGCCGCGTTATAATCGCCGCTGGCATTGCTGAGCAAAAGATGGTCAGAGGATACGGGAATCAGAGCCCGATTGTACGAACTCTCCTGGCGGACCGCCTCATACCAGTCAAGACCCGTATTCACGGCCTCAAACTTCCAGTCCGGATATTTCGCGTGAATCGCGGTCAGCGCCTCCCTGTAACTTTCCGGAAACGCCTCCATCTCCTTTTGAAACTCTATCTCGGGGTTCTGACTGATTGTCTGCGGTTTCGCCGCAAGCTCATCAAGCCGTCCCTGCAGACGGTCGAGAATCTCCTGTGTCCGCTCGTCCGGAATCCCTTCCGATTCCTGCCCGGGTTCCGATGCTTGCTCGGATTCCTCAGATTCCTCGGATTCCGGTTCCAGCTCGGGCTGCTCTTGCTCAGGTTCCGCTTGCTGTTCCGGTTCTGCTGTTTGATCAGGCTCTGCCTGCTGCTCCGGTTCCAAAGCCTGCTCAGACTCTGACGCCTGTTCGTTCGTTTCGCCTGCTGTTTCCTCTGCCGAATCCGCTGTCGTATTCCAGGAGGATTCGCCTGTCTCGAAGTCGGAGGATTCACCCGTCTCGAAGGTCTCTTCATCAGAAAACTCTTCTGAAATCGCAGACGATTCCGATTCGCCCGCTGCTCCCTCTGCCGCAGACTCTTCTCCTGATTCCACCGCAAATATCGACGGAGCGGGGAAAAAAGTCAATATAAGACAGACGCTCGTAAATAACGCAATGATTTTTTTCATTCTCAACCTCTGGCTTTTCTTTCTATTTGCTTTCTAATAAGATCCCCAACAATGCAAGCATTATATCATGCGAAGTATTAAAAATCAATAAAAATCTGTTAACAAAATTATTGCCCGTATTTTAGTATAAAACAGGACAGCTCTTTCAAAATTAAGAGCTGTCCTGATCAAGTAAGCAAAGAACTGAAAATGCTATCTCACCGGCCGCCTGCCGCCCTCAGCGCCTGATCCAGACGCCGCTTCTCGCTGTCCGTCAGCGCGCGCAGCGGCCTGCGGCACATCTCGTTATGAATCACGCCCATTTTCGTAAGCATATATTTGATCGCGGGAATCTCCGGAATATCACGGATCGGATACAGGACCCCGATGATCGCCTGCTGCAGGCGCTGCGCCTTCTCGATATCCCCTTCGGCAAACGCGTTATACAATCCGGCATACAGGCGCGGAAACACCGCGCCCGGACCCGTCACAAACCCCTTGCCGCCGAGACACAGACAGGACAGGGCCAGCGTGTCGTTTCCGATCAGCACGTCCAGTTCGCGCCCCGCGCACCGGAGATATTCATTGATGCGGATGAGATCGGGCATGCTGCATTTAATGCCGTAGATGTTGGCGCTGCGGTCCGCAAGACGCCCAAGGAGAGCGGGCGAAACGTCGTTGCCGGTGCGGCCGGGAATGTTGTATATGTACACGGGAAACGAGCCGAGTTCGGGCAGAATATCCCCGTAGTACTGCTCCAAAGCCTTTTCATCCATGGGCCAGAAGGGCGGCGTCATAACGCCCGCGGAGTCGCAGCCGAGCGCCTTCGCGTGGCGAATCAAACTGTACGTCTCCTCCGTCGTCATCGCCCCGCACTGGATGCTCAGTACGGCGCGGCCCTTGTTTTCGTCGGCATACCATTCCGCGGTCTGCTTTCGCTCGTCCTTGCTCAGCAGAAGGCTTTCCCCATTGGTTCCATTCGGATACAGACTGTGCACGCCGTTTTCAATCAAATAGCTGCATAACGCGCGAACGTCCTTTTCCGACGGTTTTCCCGTTTCGTCATAGGGCGTAATGGCGGCGCAGACCATGCCGTACAGATGCGAGTACATAAAAAGTCCACTCCCTTACAGATACTGCCTGAAATTTTGAAGCCTGTGGAACGTGATATAATTGGAATCGTGAAAATTGAACGACCGTCCGAACGCCGTCCTCGACAAAATCAGCATATCATCGCCCTCCGCAATCCAGTCGGGATACTGAAAAGCGACGTGCGCGGGGTCCGCGCTGCGATAATCGAGGATTCGCTTCGCGATCCGCCAATGATAAAAATCGTCGGACACCGCCATCGACATGACAGTTCTTCCGGGGATTTCCTCGCTCCGCTCATTGCCGAGCGCGATATACCTGCCCGACGGCTCATCGAACATCAGCTGAAACTTCGAATTGCTTCCGACCGGCATATCGACGATTTGATCAAACTGGAGCGGCGCCTCCGGATCGTTGTTATCGCCTTTCAGAACGACCGCCTTTCCGTAGGAAGGCACACAATCCGGGATATCGATGCGGAGATAATCGCGAATTACGCCGTCCGGCGCCACCACGGCATTCCCTTCGATGCAGCCGGGGCACGGCCCGACCGGCGCGCCCTTCCACTGCGGATCATACCGTAAAAACGGCGTATACTGCCAGTTCGCGGGATCCATCAGATCGGCGTTTTCATCGATCGATAACAGAGCGTTCGCGTGCCTCCGGTACTTCCAGCAGCCGTAATCGATGCCGGTATAGAGACGGCCATTGTGTGAAATAACGGGCATGACGCCCTTATGCGGCCCCATATCGGCCACCCCGCAGCCCGGAATCAGCCGAACCGGCGCGGACCATGTTTCCCCGCCGTCATGGGAGCAGCCGATCATCATATCGCCGTAATCGCCCGTCGCAGCGAACAAATACAGAACCCCCTTATGAACGAACAGTTTCGGCCAGAACGCAGGAAAAATATCGCAGAGATAGCGCCATGTTCTGCCGTTGTCGTCAGACTTAAACAGCAGCGACAAATCCGCGGCGCCCGCAAAGAGGTCATGTCCCGCGACGAGCCTCCCGCCAGGCAGTCTCACCAGCGTTGGCGAACCGAGCGCGTGTCCCGCGAATTGATAGGCCGGGTCTTCAGGATGCAGATAGTTTACGACGGTATACGGCAGGTCGCAGGTTCGGACCAGACGCACATCGCTTTCCCCCGGCATGCCTGTGCGCGCAATCTTGAATTCATAGTCCATGTCGCAGAGCAGGCCGCGAACCGTCATAACCGCGCCGGTTACCGGAAGCACTGTCCAATCGTCGAGAGTCCGATATTTTCGAAAACAAAGCTCATGCCCGCAGTCCGTGACGGAATCGATCCACTCAAATTCAAAAAAATCCTTTCCCGGCGCAATTCTGCAGATATAGGGCAGTTCCATCTTTTCCGCTTCATACAGGCGTTTATAGGGGCGATACTGCCAGTGTGTAATGCCTCGCATCGATAAATTCTCCTTAATTCAAGTCGCAGTCAGCCCGCCGCGTTAAATGCGTCCAAGGCGTCCTGCAGGATTTGAAGGTATTCGTCCAGCCCCAGTTTCCTGACCTGCTCCACGTAATCGTCCCATTCTTCCTCAATGCCCCCATTCAGCATCCAGTTTGATAACGTCGTGTTAATATAGTCATTGATGTCAAGGCTTAGTTCCGAAATACGATCTCGCTGCTCATCCGTAAGAATTACGGGCGGATACAGATTATCATGTGGTATTGTATATGCGCTGTAAATGTTCTTGACTGCATCGGCGCGCTGCCCCTGCGCAGAACCTTCCGAATAGGTGAATGTATCAAATATCTCCCTCGGCAGCAGAAACGCAACCGAATTCATCGGGCAGACTACTCCCTGCGCGTCTGCCGAATAGGGAAGCATCGTGTAACTGCCGTCGTCATTCTTCGTAAGGTATTCATCGCCGAACATCCCGTACATTGCCTGCACAGACCAGTCCGGATCCGCGATTAAGTCCGCAAGACGCATCGCCGCCTCCGGGTACTTGCAATTCTTATAGATTGTGAACATATTCCGCGAAACCGAGTTACTCTGGCTGCGTATCATAGGCTGTTTTCCATTTCCCGCATCCAGCGGTTTCATTGCGACCACGGCAGTATTGGATGCATCCGGATTCTGGTAGCTGTGGTATACTCCGACAACCGGCGGATCACTCCGGGTCTTCGTAAGATATGTGTCCCAGTCATCTGTCAGACATTCGTTGGAAATCAGTCCTTCCTCAAAAAGTCTGCGCAAATACAGCAGCGGCTCCTTGATCGACTCGTTAACAAAGTTGAACTCTACCTTCCCTTCGTCGTCCACGGTCACTCCATTGTTCTCGTTCGCGACACGGACGCCGAATGTATTGATCAGATCCAGCGCTCCGCCGACATTGTTGCGGATGCCGTAAATGTAATAGGGAATCACATCTTCCGGTATACTTCCGTTTCCCGCGTTGTCCTTGAACGCTTTCAGCACGTTATAAAATTCATCCGTGGTAGTCGGCATCGCAAGGCCCAATTCATCCAGCCATGTTTTCTGTATCAGCCACTGGTCACGCAAATCCCCATTTGACGGCTCGTCTCGAACAATTGGTAAGCTGTAAATATGGCCGTCGCTCATCGTAACCACTTTCTTAGCATATTCGTTCTCCGCCAGATACGCTTTCCAGTTGGGGGAATACTGATCGATCAGGTCATCCAGCACAACGACATCGCCACCATGCGCTGCATCGATAATCTGTTTGTCGCTTCCGACATTCCAGGAGATGTCCGGATAATCACGGCTTGTAAACATCAGATTTTTGTCCTCATTGCTGTTATAGATACGGAAATCCAGCGTGATACCGCTTGCCTCCTGAAGCTGATTGATCCAGTCCAGATCGTCCCAATCTGCTGTGTAAGAAGAAGTGCGGGCACTTACTCCTACCGACAGTGTAATCGGTTCTGCCGCGATGGGCAGCCCTTCCCGGTTCGTCTTGTTGACGACGTCTCCTTCCTCTGACGCGCCCGATGTTTCAGCCGACGACGCGCCGGACGTTTCCTCCTGACTCTGGCCCGTCTCGCCGCTGCCGCCATTTTTCCCGCACGCGGTCACGCATACGAACACCGCGAGCAACAGAGCGGCTGCCGCAATACTCTGTTTTGTCTTTTTTC
>CAYUPA010000036.1:0-11279 GCA_964446565.1 uncultured Lachnospiraceae bacterium | reverse complement strand
ATCCTGCAGCGCGTCGTAGCCTGTTTCCCCGGTACGGACGCGGACCGTGTCTTCCACGTCATAAACAAAGAACTTTCCGTCGCCGACATTGCCGGTATACAGCGCTTTCCGGGCCGTATCAATAACCGTCTGCACAGGAACCTTGCTGACAACGACTTCCACCTTCACCTTCGGCAGCAGCTTCACGCTGTCCAGCTTGACGCCGCGGTAATAGGAATCGTGACCCTTTTGCGTTCCGTACCCGAGCACCTGCGTGACCGTCATACCGTTCACGCCGATCGAGTTCATCGCGTCTTTCAGTGTTTCAAAGCGGTCCTGATTGAAGACCATGGCAATCTTCGTCATCTTCGGAACCGCAGACGCCGCCCCGGACGCGTCCGGCACAGGACCGGCGGATTCTGCGCCGGAAGAACCCGCTGCGACAGGCCCGGCAGGAGCGCGGCCGTAAGACCCGGCAGCCGCAGACCGCTTAGAAGCGGCTGCCGCGAAACCGGAAGAACCAGCAGCGGAATCGGAAGAGGCGGAGCCGGCTGCCGCGAAATTCGCGGATGGCATTCCCGTAGCGGGGACCGCAATCGGGACATCGCCGCCGACGTCGATGATGCTGAATCCGGCATACGCGGAGGTGAGCCCGTGCTCTGTCGCGTCAAGACCGGAGATTTCCTCTTCCCGGGACACGCGCAACCCTAACGTTTTTTTAATGATCCAGAACGTAAGCGTGATCGTGACGGCGGTAAACGAACCGATGGCAAGGACGCCCAGAATCTGAATGCCCAGCTGCGAAAATCCGCCGCCGTAAAAAAGTCCTTTTCCCGCAATCTGATTCGCGCCGTAGGCGACCCCGTCTCCGATGCCTCTTGCGAAAGCGGGCGCGGTATCCGTCGCGAACAGGCCGACCGCGAGCGTTCCCCAGATTCCGTTCATCATGTGAACGGCAATGGCGCCGACAGGATCGTCAATATGCAGTTTATTATCCAGAAGCCAAACGCCGAAAACGACCAGAAGGCCGGAAACCATCCCGATGATGCTCGCGCCGAGGGCGTCGGTTACGTCGCAGGCGGCCGTAATCCCCACGAGGCCCGCAAGTGAAGCGTTCAGGCACATACTGACATCCGGTTTGCCGTATTTGATCCATGTGAATATCATACAGGTTACCGTCGCGACGGACGGCGCCACGGTCGTAGTTAAAAAGATGCTGCCCAGTTCGCTGAGCGAAGTCGCCGCCGCCCCGTTAAAGCCGTACCAGCCGAGCCAGAGGATAAAGACGCCGAGACATCCGAGAGGCAGGCTGTGGCCGGGAAACGCGTTGACCTTAACGACCTTGCCGTTCGCATCCTTTTTGAACTTGCCGATGCGGGGTCCCAGCATCGCGGCGCCGACAAAGGCGGAAATGCCGCCGACCATGTGAATGCAGGCGGACCCGGCAAAATCATGAAAGCCGATCTGCGAAAGCCAGCCGCCGCCCCACGTCCAGTGGGCTTCGATGGGATAGATGACCGCAGAAATGACTGCGGAGTACACGCAGTAGGAAATAAACCGCGTCCGTTCCGCCATGGCGCCGGATACGATCGTCGCCGTCGTCGCGCAGAACACCAGATTGAATACGAAATTCGACCAGTCAAAATGCGCGTAGTCGGTAAAAATGTCAAAACCCGGTTTCCCAATGAGGCCGATCACATCCTCACCCAGCAGAAGGCTCGCGCCGATTACGATGAAAACGATCGTGCCGATGCAGAAATCCATCAGGTTCTTCATCAAGATGTTCCCCGCGTTTTTCGCGCGGGTAAAACCGGTTTCCACCATGGCGAACCCCGCCTGCATCCAGAATACAAGAGCCGCTCCAATCAGAAACCAGACGCCGTAAACCTCGCCGTGAATTGCGTTCGCAATCTCACCAGACACAACAATCCCTCCTTTAGAACATGCGCCGCAGGGCGCGCTTAAAAATTAAAGGCGTGTCTCCCGTTTTGGGAATAACACGCCTTTGTGTCGTTACTGAAAATCGCCTCGGTTCCATGCTGCATGAAACCGTTTGAAACCCGCCGCGGCTCAGCGCCGCACGAATCCCATGGAAATTCTCCTCGGTTCCGTGCCGCGGAACCTGTCAAATCCGGTACAGCAGATCGGTATAATTCGGGAACGGCCAGTATTCCTCGCTGACGATTGTCTCCAGCTCGTCCGCGACCGACCGCAGATCCTGCATTTTGTAGAAAATGGTATCGTGATAATAGCGGGCCTCCGCGAGAGCGTCCTCAAAGTCTTTCACCAGGAGCGCACGGTTCAGGTCCTCCGTCTTCTTGTACAGGCTGTCGGTCAGGCAGGAAATCCTCTTAACAAGCGCCTCCTCCGCCTGCGAACCGATGTCCCCGCCGACGCTCTTCTTCGCGGCAATGGACTCCGCGAGGAAGCGGGCATACGACATGCAGGCGGGAAGGATATTCTTGGACGCCATATCCACCATGGTCAGCGCTTCAATGTTGATCGTCTTCGAATAGTTCTCCAAAAGGATTTCGTAGCGGGAATGCATCTCCTCCGCCGTGAAAATTCCATGTTTGGTAAACAGCTCGATGTTGCGGTCGGAAATGAAGTACGGCAGGGCGTCGACGGTTGAGCGCAGATTCAGAAGGCCCCTCTTCTCCGCTTCCTTGACCCAGTCCTCGGAATAGCCGTTGCCGTTGAAGATGATGCGCTTATGCTCCTTCAGCGTATCGACGATCAGCTGATGCAGCGTCTCGTTGAAATTGTCCGCGTTCTCGAGCACGTCGGCGAACTGGGACAGTTCCTCCGCGACGATGGTATTTAACACGATATTCGGTCCGGAAATGGAAAACGCGGAACCCAGCGAACGGAACTCGAATTTATTGCCGGTAAAAGCAAACGGGGACGTGCGGTTGCGGTCCGTCGTGTCCTTCGGGACCCGCGGCAGGATATGGACGCCCACCTTTAACTCGGATTTATCGCTCTGCGCCGCGGTCGAGCCACTCTCGAGCGCCTTCAGCACCTCCGTAAGCTCGTCACCCAGGAACATGGAAATGATGGCCGGAGGCGCCTCGTTCGCGCCCAGACGGTGATCGTTGCCCGCGCTTGCGACCGAGATGCGGAGAAGGTCCTGATATTCGTCAACCGCCTTAATCACCGCGACAAGGAAGGTCAGGAACTGGGCGTTGTCCGCGGGCGAATCGCCCGGCTCCAGCAGATTGATGCCGGTATTGGTGGAAATCGACCAGTTGTTGTGCTTGCCGCTGCCGTTGACGCCCGCGAAAGGCTTTTCATGCAGAAGGCACGCCAGACCGTGATGCTGCGCGATGTTCTTCATATATTCCATCATCAGCTGGTTGTGGTCGGTCGCCGTATTGGTATCGCTGTAGATCGTGGCCAGCTCGTGCTGCGCGGGAGCAACCTCGTTGTGCTCCGTTTTCGCGAGAATCCCGAGCTTCCAAAGCTCCTCGTCCAGCTCCTCCATAAAGGCGGCGACGCGCGGCTTGATGGAGCCGAAATAGTGGTCCTCCATCTCCTGCCCCTTCGGCGGTTTTGCGCCGAACAGGGTCCGGCCCGTCAGCATCAGGTCCCGCCGCTGCTCATAGTACTTGCGGTCTACCAGAAAATACTCCTGCTCCGGCCCGACGGTCGTGGTTACGCGCGTCACATCGGTATGGCCGAACAGACGCAGAATCCGAAGAGCCTGTCTGTTCATGAGCTCCATCGAACGAAGGAGCGGCGTTTTTTTATCAAGCGCCTCGCCGCCGTATGAATAGAACACGGTGGGGATGCAGAGGGTCCTGTCCTTAATAAAGGCGTAGGAAGAAGGGTCCCACGCGGTATAGCCCCTCGCTTCAAAGGTCGCGCGCAGGCCGCCGGACGGAAAGCTCGACGCATCCGGTTCGCCCTTCACCAGCTCTTTTCCGGAAAACTCCATAATCGCGGTTCCGTCGCCCATCGGCGAAATGAAGCTGTCGTGCTTCTCCGCGGTAATGCCGGTCATGGGCTGGAACCAGTGGGTAAAATGCGTGCACCCCTTCTCGATCGCCCAGTCCTTCATCGAGTTCGCCACGGTGTTGGCGATGCCGGGATCGAGTTTCTTGCCGTTCTCTATGGTGCGCTTCATCGCTCTGTAGATGTCCTTCGGAAGCCTCTCCCGCATGACGCGGTCGTTAAAAACCAGACTGCCGAACAGCTCTTCCGTTCTGCTCATGGAATCTCTCCCTCCTGTTTCTGAAGCGTAAGGATTATAAAAAATAAAAAGAGCGCTATAGAGAAAACCCTCCGCAGCGCCCTTGCTGTTTATATCCGCCATTATAGGGCGGAGCGCGCCCGCTGTCAAGCGGGAAAATCAGCGCAGGCGCAAATTCGTAAAAAGCAACCGAGAGCTTTTCCAAAACCCGCCGCTTTTCAGGCGAATTGACTAAATTTGCGCAATCGCGCCCGGAGCGCGGAATTGGGGTTTGACACTGCTTTTTCCCTGTAATATAATGGAATACAGGATAAACAAGGACGTTTGTCGGCGAAGGGGTCCTGCGCCTTCTGTCGAAGGCGTCCTTGTTCTGTCGTTTTCTGTTTCTGAGGGCGGCCCTTGCGCCGTCTGCGATAAAGAGAAGAGAGGTATGGCTATGCTGAAAGAAGGGCAGGTGCGGATCCCCGCGGGCTGTGCGATTTCCGGCATTTTTTCAAGGTCGGGGGAACGGATCAGCGGAGAGGACATCATTAAATCCATTTCGGTGATGCACGATCGGTCCAACGGTCTGGGAGGCGGGTTCGCGGGATACGGAATCTATCCGGAATATAAGGATCAGTACGCGTTTCACATATTTTACGACAATCTGGAAGCCCGGGAAAAGTGCGAACATTTTCTGGACTCGCATTTTGACGTCATCAATCTGTCCAAGATTCCGACGAAAAAAAATCCGAACATCACCAACGAGCCGCTGATCTGGCGGTACTTCGTCAATCCCCTGCCAACGAAACTGAAGGACAGCCAGCTGGACGAGCGGGAATACGTAACGCGCTGCGTGATCCGCGTCAACAGCGAGTTTGACGGCGCGTATGTTTTTTCGAGCGGCAAAAACATGGGCGTCTTCAAGGCCGTCGGCTTCCCGGAGGACGTCGGCTCCTTTTACCGGCTTGACGAATACGCCGGCTACTGCTGGACCAGCCATGGCCGCTACCCGACCAACACGCCGGGCTGGTGGGGCGGCGCGCACCCGTTTGCCATGCTTGACTATTCCATCGTCCACAACGGGGAGATTTCCTCGTATGACGCCAACCGCCGCTACATCGAAATGTTCGGCTACAAATGCAATCTGCTGACCGATACCGAGGTCATTACGTATATTGTGGACTTCCTGCACCGGCGCAAGGGCCTCACTCTCGAGGAAACCGCGAATGTGATCGCGGCCCCTTTCTGGAGCACGATTGAGCAGAAGGACCCGAAGGAAAAGGCGAAGCTCATGTATTTGCGGGACGCGTTTTCCAGCCTTCTGATTACAGGCCCCTTCTCCATCCTGCTGGGATTTGAAGGAGGCATCATGGCGCTCAATGACCGCCTGAAGCTGCGCTCCATGGTCATAGGCGAAAAGGACGACAGAGTATATATCGCGAGCGAAGAGTGCGCGATCCGCATCCTGCAGCCGGACCTCGACCGGTTCTGGGCGCCGAAGGGCGGCGAACCGGTGATCTTCACGCTGGATAAGGAGGGATGAGCATGGCGATCGACTTTATTTTTCCGGAATATGAAGTGGTGCGAAATGAGAAGCGCTGCATCGCCTGCCGGGTCTGCGAGCGGCAGTGCGCAAACGAGGTGCACCGCTACGACGAAGATTATGATATGATGCTGTCGGACGAGACCAAATGCGTCAACTGCCACCGCTGCGTGGCGTTCTGCCCGACCCACGCGCTTAAAATCGTGAAAAACAACGATACGTTTAAGTGCAACGCGAACTGGACGAACGAGGTCATCAGCGACGTGTACCGGCAGGCGTCCACAGGCGGCGTGCTGCTGTCGGCCATGGGTACGCCGAAGGAATATCCCGTATATTTCGACAAAATGGTGATCAATGCCTCGCAGGTGACGAACCCCCCGATCGATCCGCTGCGCGAACCGATGGAAACAAAGGTGCATCTGGGGAAAAAGGCGGTTTCCATCGAACGGGACGCGAACGGAGAGCTGATCAACAATCTGCCGCCGCGGCTGGAGCTTAGCGTTCCGATCATGTTTTCGGCCATGAGCTACGGCTCTATCAGCTATAACGCGCACGAAAGCCTCGCCCGCGCGGCGGAGGAGCTGGGAACCTACTACAATACCGGCGAAGGCGGACTGCATGAGGACTTCTACAAATACGGGGAGCATACCATCATTCAGGTGGCCTCGGGCCGTTTCGGCGTGCATCCGGAGTACCTGAAGGCCGGCGCCGCCATCGAAATTAAGATGGGACAGGGCGCGAAACCCGGCATCGGCGGACACCTTCCGGGCGCCAAAATCGTGGGCGACATCGCGAAAACCCGCATGGTTCCTGAAAATTCCGACGCTATTTCTCCGGCGCCGCATCATGACATCTATTCCATCGAAGACCTCCGGCAGCTGATCTACTCCCTGAAAGAAGCCAGCGCCTACACGAAGCCTGTCATCGTAAAGATCGCGGCCGTCCATAACGTGGCGGCCATCGCCTCCGGCATCGCCCGAAGCGGGGCGGACATCATCGCCATCGACGGTTTTCGCGGCGGCACCGGCGCGGCGCCGACCCGGATTCGCGACAACGTGGGAATTCCGATCGAACTGGCGCTCGCGAGCGTTGACGAGCGGCTTCGGGAGGAGGGAATCCGTGACGAGGTCTCCATCGTCGTCGGCGGAAGCATCCGCAGCAGCGCGGACGTGGTCAAGGCCGTCGCTCTCGGCGCGGACGCCGTTTACATCGCGACCTCCGCTCTGATGGCGCTGGGCTGCCATCTGTGCCGGACCTGCAATCAGGGCCGCTGCAACTGGGGCATCGCGACCCAGAGGCCGGAGCTTGTGAAGCGCCTGAATCCCGACATCGGGTACAGGCGGCTGGTGAATCTGGTTACGGCCTGGAACCACGAGATCAAGGAAATGATGGGCGGCATGGGCATTAACTCGATCGAGGCCCTCCGGGGCAACCGTCTGATGCTGCGGGGGGTCGGCCTGAACGAAAAGGAGCTGTCCATCCTCGGCATCAGGCACGCGGGCGAATGAGCGGCGAAAAGGAGGCTCAAAATGAAGCGGGTTTACGTAAATGAAGAGTGGTGCCTTGGCTGCCACCTTTGCGAATACAACTGCGCGTTTGCCAATTCCGGCGAAAAGGATATGGTAAAGGCGTTAAAAGGCGTCCGGATCAACCCCAGGATCCGCATAGAAGAACGAAACGGCATCAGCTTCGCGGTTTCCTGCCGCCACTGCGGGGAACCGCTGTGCGTCAAGTCCTGCATCACGGGCGCTCTGCATATCGAGAACGGCGTCATCGCCATCGACAAGGACCGCTGCGTGAACTGCTACACCTGCATTTTAAGCTGTCCGTACGGCGCCATCATGCCCTCGGAGGACGGCGTGGTGCAGAAGTGCGAGCTGTGCACGAAAAACGAACACGGTACGCCGGCCTGCGTTGAAGGGTGCCCCAACAACGCGATCGTCTTTGAAGAACGCCCGGCGGCGTTTGAAATGGAATATCAGTCCTGAGGGAGGCGGTCTTTTCTATGCAGTATGTGATCATTGGAAATTCCGCCGGGGCCATCGGCTGTATCGAAGGCATCCGGCAGCTGGACACGGAAAATCCGATTACGCTGATCAGCGCGGAAAAAGAAAGCACCTATTCCCGTCCCCTGATCTCCTACTGGCTGGCCGGCAAGGTGACGGAGGAGGCCATGCGCTACCGCGATCCGGATTTTTACGAAAAAAATAAAGTAACGCCTCTTTTGGGCGTGAAAGCCTCCTCCCTCGATCCTGACAGCAAAACCGTGTATCTGGAAGACGGGCGGCCCGTCCGGTACGACAGGCTTCTCTGCGCGACCGGCTCCGTCCCTTTCATTCCCCCGATGGAAGGGCTTGACACTGTGCAAAAGAAACATACGTTTCTGTCCTTTTCCGACGCGAAAGCCCTCGCGGCGGACCTTACGCCGGACAGCCGCGTACTGATCCTCGGCGCCGGTCTGATCGGCATGAAATGCGCGGAGGGCCTCGCGGGCCGCGTGAAAGACCTGACGGTTGTGGACCTCGCGCCGCAGATTCTGCCGAGCATTCTAAATCCGACCGCCGCTTCCATGGTGCAGCGGCACGTGGAGAAAAAGGGAATTTCCTTCATTCTGGGCGACAGTGTAAAAACCTTCGCGGGCGGGTCCGCGGTCCTGCAGAGCGGACGCACAGTCGGCTTCGACGTGCTCGCGCTCTGTGTCGGCGTCCGTCCGAATACGGCTCTCTTGCTGCAGGCGGGCGCAGAAACCGGCCGGGGCGTCATCACGGATGAGAACCTGCGGACCTCGCTGCCCGACGTATATGCCGCCGGCGACTGTACGGAGAGCGTGGATATCACGACCGGAGGCCGCAGGGTGCTGGCGCTGCTGCCTAACGCCTATCAGCAGGGGGAGAGCGCGGGCATCCGCATGGCCGGGGGCTGCAGGCCGTACAACAAGGCCATCGCGATGAACGCGATCGGTTTTTTCGGACTGCACATGATCACGGCCGGCAGTTATGTCGGAACAGGCGAGGTGCTTACATCGTCGGCCGACGATGCGGCGGACGCATACCAGTACAAGGAGCTTTTTACCGAAAACGGGCTGCTGAAGGGCTATATTCTGCTTGGCGACGTATCGCGGGCCGGAATCTATACCGCGCTCATCCGCGATCAGGTCCCGCTTGCTTCCATCGATTACGATCTGATCAAACAGCAGCCGCAGCTTATGGCCTTTACCAAACGGCAGCGCAAGAGGATGCTGGGGGAGGAACATTAAATGAAAATCGAAGCGGGAACGATGAACTTTCAGGAACTGAACCGCCGCATCCGGGATTCGCGGGACGAGCAGATCACAATTACCCGCTGTTTCGGGCAGCGCTATATCGGAAGCGGGCTGGCGGGCCGTACTATTACAATAGAAGGAACGCCCGGCAACGCTCTCGGATCATATCTCGACGGCAGCACGATCCGCGTATATGGAAACGCCCAGGACGCGACCGGCGACACCATGAATGACGGCCGGATTTATGTGCATGGCCGCTGCGGCGACGCGCTGGGCTACGCGATGCGCGGCGGGCGCATTTACATTAAAAACTCTTCGGGATACCGAACGGGCATCCACATGAAAGCGTATCAGGAAAAAGTACCGGTCATCATCATCGGCGGGAAAACCGGGAGCTTCCTTGGTGAATATCAGGCCGGCGGCCTGATCGTGGTACTGAACCTCGCAGAGCCCGAGACCGATCCCGTCGGCTACTTCTGCGGCACGGGAATGCACGGCGGCAAAATCTATCTCCGCTGCAAAACTCTTGCGATAGAGCTGCCCTCGCAGGTGGAGGCGCTGCCCGCGACGGAAGAAGACCTTGCGGAGATTCGTCCGTATGTGCAGGAATTCTGTGAAGAATTTTCGGAGGACGCCGATTTTGACGCGGAGGCGGAGTCCATTCTGGCCTCCGATTTTCTGGTGCTGCGGCCCAACACGAAGAACCCGTACAAAAAGCTGTACGCGAACAAATAGAGCCGATAGAAAGAGGCAGTCCATGAAAAAGGAAACCGTAATCGTTCTTGATTTTGGCGGGCAGTACAACCAGCTGATCGCACGGCGCGTGCGCGAGTGCGGCGTTTACTGCGAAATCTATTCATACCGGACCGCTCTTTCCACGCTCAGGGCGCTGCATCCGAAGGGGATTATCCTGACCGGCGGTCCGAACAGCGTCTACCTTAAGGATTCGCCCTCCTGCTCAAAAGCGGTCTATGAACTCGGCGTGCCGGTTCTCGGCATCTGCTACGGGGCGCAGCTGATGATGCATCAGCTCGGCGGCCGCGTGGAAAAGGGGCCGGTTCAGGAGTACGGACGGACCGAAGTCTCGGTGGATACGAATTCCGCCCTTTTCTCAAATGTATCGCCCAAAACCGTCTGCTGGATGAGCCACCATGACTTCATCGCGGAGCCGGCTCCCGGCTTCGTCGTAACGGCGCACACGGACGACTGCCCGGTCGCCGCCGCGGAAAACGTGTGCCGCGGCCTGTACGCGCTGCAGTTCCATCCGGAAGTTCTGCATACGCCGGAAGGACAGAAAATGCTCTCCAACTTTGTCTATACGGTGTGCGGCTGCGCGGGCGACTGGAAGATGGAATCCTTCACGGAAGAAACCGTTCAGGCGCTGCGGGCAAAAATCGGCGGCGGAAAGGTGCTTTGCGCGCTGTCCGGCGGCGTGGACTCCTCGGTCGCGGCGGTGCTTCTGTCCAGGGCGGTGGGAAAACAGCTGACCTGCGTTTTCGTCGATCACGGACTGCTGCGGAAAAACGAGGGCGACGAGGTTGAGGCGGTCTTTGGACCGAAGGGGCGCTACGATCTTAAGTTTATCCGGATCAACGCGCAGGACCGCTTTCTCGCAAAGCTACGCGGCGTCGCCGAGCCGGAGCGGAAGCGCAGGATTATCGGCGAGGAATTCATCCGCGTTTTTGAGGAGGAAGCGAGGAAGATCGGCGCGGTGGACTTTCTGGCGCAGGGGACGATCTACCCGGATGTGGTGGAGAGCGGCGCAGGCGGCGAGTCCTCGGTGATCAAATCCCATCATAATGTGGGCGGGCTGCCGGCCTGCGTTGATTTCAGGGAAATCGTCGAGCCGCTGCGCAGTCTGTTCAAGGATGAGGTCCGCAAAGTCGGACTGGAACTGGGCCTGCCGGAATCTCTGGTTTATCGTCAGCCGTTCCCGGGGCCGGGCCTCGGGGTCCGCATTATCGGCGAGGTTACGGCGGAAAAGGTGAAAATCGTGCAGGAGGCGGATGCCATCTGGCGCGAGGAAATCGCGAGGGCGGGCCTTGACCGCTCGATCAGCCAGTATTTTGCCGCGCTTACCAATATGCATTCCGTAGGCGTTATGGGCGACGAGAGAACGTACGATTACGCCGTCGCGCTGCGCGCCGTGACGACGCTGGATTTCATGACGGCGGAAAGCGCGCAGATTCCGTGGGAGACGCTGGGGCGCGCGGCAAACCGGATCGTAAACGAGGTTCCGCATGTGAACCGCGTGCTGTACGACTGCACCGGCAAGCCGCCGGCGACGATCGAGTTGGAATGATTGCATACTCACGAAAAAG
>CAYUPA010000035.1:5166-11286 GCA_964446565.1 uncultured Lachnospiraceae bacterium | reverse complement strand
CGTCACTGCTTATCGGTGATGAGCATTTCGGCATGGGATATGAGGGACTGGTGAAATACGGCGAACAGATATTGGAAACGATCGAAAACGACGAATTCGTCAAAAATCTTGAAAAGCACGCTGTGAATCCCTATACCAAATGGTGGCTGGAGCAGGAGCCTTACACTTTTTTGAAAGGGGGCAAACGATAATGGCAGACTTGATTGAGCAGGAAAGATTTACCTGTGCAATCGGCGCATTGCAGACTGTCGTGGCAATTCCCCGCGCAGTACCGATTCTGCACTCCGGCCCGGGCTGCGGGACAATGGTGGCCGGATTTTTTGAACGTTCCACAGGGTATGCCGGCGGATGTACCGCTCCGTGCACCAATTTCAGCGAAAACGAGGTTGTGTTCGGCGGTGCCAATCGTCTGCGCCAGATTATTGAAAATACATATAAGGTGCTGGACACGGATCTGCAGGTAGTCTTGACCGGGTGTACTGCCGATATTGTCGGCGATGACGTAGCCTCTGTCACCGATGAATTCTTAGCGGAAGGAAAACCTGTCGTACATGTTGAAACCGCGGGTTTCAAGTCCAACAATTATGTTTCGCACAGCAATGTGGTAAATGCAATCATTGACCAGTATACGGACCGGTTTGTTGAAGAAAATCCTGTAAGAAGCGATAAGAATCTTGTCAATCTTTTTGCCTCTCTTCCGTATCAGGATCCGTTCTGGAAGGGAAATTTAGCAGAATACAAGCGGCTTTTGGAAAAATTAGGCCTTAAAGTAAATATACTGTTCGGCCCGTATTCCGATGGGGTAAAGGAATGGAGGACCATTTCGCGGGCCAATTTTAATATTCTGGTCTCCCCCTGGTATGGCGAGCCGATTGTGAAGCATCTGGAGGAGAAATACGGTCAGCCCTATTACCAGTTTCGCTATCTGCCCATCGGAGCAAACGAGACAACGCGGTTCCTGAAAGAGGTCGTCGATTACGCATTGTCAAACGGAGCGAAAATCAACCGGGAAAAGGCTTTGGCGTTTATATGCAGAGAAGAAAAGGCCTACTATGAGGAAATTGATAATCTGGCGACTTTCCTTTTGGAGTTCAGATACGGTTTGCCGAACCATGTACATATTCTGCATGATGCCGGATATGTTGTAGGGCTCACGCGTTTTTTGCTGCACGAAACAGGAATTGTGCCGAAGGAACAATTTATTGTGGACAACACGCCTGAGAAATATGCGGGACAGATCACGACTGATTTAAAGAGCGCATCGGAAAAGCGTGACATACCCGTGTATTTCAATCCCGATGCCGGCACGGCGCAGGATATCATCCGGGGTCTGCATCATCACGGGCGCGGTTTAATCATCGGCAGCGGCTGGGATAAAGAGCTTGCCCGGGAAAAGGGCTATGATTTTCTGTCCGCTTCGCTTCCCACCCCGTATCGTATTGTGCTCACGACAAACTATGCAGGCTATTCCGGCGGGTTGCGTGTAATTGAGGATATTTATGACGCGGTGCTTTATACATACAGTTGAGGAGATACGGAATTATGACTCGGATTGCGCTTGTTAGCAATAGCGGCGTCTATATCGACGAGCACTTCGGCAGAGCGAGGTTTTTCAGGATATATGAGCTGACGGACGACGGTTATTCGTTTTTGGAAAGCCGTGACGCCGTTGACGCCTGCCAGCACGCGAGGAGGCATGATAAAACCGATTTCGACAGGATTGTTGATCTGGTTTCCGACTGCGATGCGTTGCTGGTGCAGCGTATCGGCGAAGGAGCGGCATCCTATCTGATCTCAAAAGGCGTGCGTGTCTTTGAGGTGAGCGGCAGCATTGACGCGGTATTGGGGAAATTTATCGCAGACAAACTGTTGTGGCAGGACAGCGCGTTTGCGCAGGAGGAGTGAAGGAAAATGCGTATGGAAGAAAAACAGACCAGAGTAAATGCCTTGGAGAAAGCCTTACAGGAAGCCAGGAGAATGATCGGCGAAATAAAATACGGTTCTGTCACGCTGGTGCTGCAGGACGGAGTGGTTGTTCAGATCGAGCGTCAGGAAAAACTGAGGCTGAAATGATAAACTGCGTCAACTCGTATGATCTGGGAAAAGGAGCGTTATGTCAATAAAAGCGGCTGTGGGGAGTACAGACGGTAAAGTGGTCAACTGTCATTTCGGGAAGGCGGACCGGTTTTTGATCTTTGATTTGACGCGCGACGGTTTCAAATATATTGAAACCAGAAAGCTACCGCCCTGCTGCAGTCTGGGGGAGCATGAGGACAATGCGTTTGAAAACGCCGCCGGTCTGCTCTCCGACTGTAAGATTATAATAATCAGCAAAATCGGAGTTCCCGCAGCAGAATTTTTGACAGGCTGCGGATTTGAGGTCTACGAAGCCCCTTTTTCCATTCATTCTGTATTGGAGAAACTGGCAAAGGAAATAGAGGTTTGGCAATATGGCAATAAATTATGAAGAACTTACTGACAGACATCCGTGTTTTGCGCTGGGGAAAAAGCGCAGCAGCGGAAGGATTCATCTTCCGATCAGTCCGATCTGCAATATTGAATGTAGATTCTGCGAGCGGAAGATCAATGACTATGAAAAACGCCCGGGAGTGACAAGGGAAGTTATAACGCCGGAGGAATCGGTGGATGTGATTCGAAAATCCCTTGCGTTATGTCCGGATATAACGGTTGCCGGTATTGCCGGACCGGGAGACACTCTGGCTTCTGATCATGCGCTGGAAGCGTTTCGTTTAATAAAGCAGGAATTCCCCTCGCTGATCAAATGCATGAGTACGAACGGGCTTCTGCTTCCCGAAAAAGCGGATGAAGTCATTGACGCGGGCATCGATTCCCTTACGGTGACAGTTAATGCGGTTGAACCGGAAATCGAGGTGAAGTTGAATGACGGAATACTGTATCACGGCGAACATTACACAGGAGTGAAGGCCGCAGGCATACTGATCAGAAATCAACTCGACGGTATAAAAAAAATAAGTGAAGCGGGAATCACTGTAAAAGTGAATACCGTTCTTGTTCCCGGGATCAATGACGACCACGTTGCGGAAATCGCCAAAGCGGTCAGCGAGGTCGGGGCGGTCATCTATAACATTATTCCACTGATTCCTCAATATGAATTATCCGCCTGCCGGGTGCCGAGCTGCATGGAAATCGACGGAGCGAGGCAAAGAGCGGAAAAGTACATTGACGTATTCCGTCACTGTCAGCATTGCCGTGCGGACGCTGTCGGAATTCCCGGCGAAACGGACTTTGGAGAACAGATCTACATGAAACGCATTTCGCAAAAGAATACGTTTTCACATGGCTGATCAGCATTGATCTTACACAAAGAAGATGAAAGGAAGAGATTTAAATGGCAAAGGAAATCAGACAGATCGCGATATATGGAAAAGGCGGCATAGGAAAATCAACTACGACACAGAACCTGACAGCCGGATTGGTTGAGCGGGGCAATAAGGTTATGGTTGTGGGCTGTGATCCGAAAGCGGATTCCACGCGTCTGCTTTTAGGCGGATTGGCGCAAAAAACCGTTCTTGATACCATTCGCGAGGAAGGTGATGATGTAGATTTGGATCAGATCCTCAAGGAAGGTTTTAAGGGAACACGCTGTGTGGAATCAGGCGGTCCGGAACCGGGCGTCGGATGCGCGGGCAGAGGAATTATCACAGCTATAGGGCTTTTGGAAAATTTAGGCGCTTATACGAACGATTTGGACTATGTATTTTACGACGTCCTGGGTGATGTTGTTTGCGGCGGGTTCGCCATGCCGATCAGAGAAGGCAAAGCAAAGGAGATCTACATTGTGGCAAGCGGTGAAATGATGGCGCTTTACGCCGCCAACAATATTTCGAAAGGCATCGCTAGATTTGCGCGTCAGGGCGGAGTCCGCCTGGGAGGAATTATCTGCAACAGCAGGAATGTTGACCGCGAGATTGAGGTTGTGCGGGCTTTTGCGGAGGAACTCGGCACACAGTTAATTCATTTTGTGCCGCGTGACAATGTAGTGCAGAGAGCGGAGATTCGTAAAAAAACGGTCATTGAATTTCAGCCCGAATGTCATCAGGCGGATGAATACCGTGAATTGGCGAAAAAAATTGAAAACAATACCCGATTCACAATACCCGAACCGGTCACTCAGGAGCGGCTGGAAGAAATCCTGATGGAGTACGGATTGATCGACAATTTAGAGGATAATTACAATATTTAAGCGGGGTGCAGGATGTATATTTATGCGGACAATGCGGCGACAACCAGACTCGGGCCGGCGGCAAAAGAGGCAATGCTTCCCTACCTTGATGAACAGTATGGAAATCCGTCCAGCCTGCATAGTGCGGGACAGCTCGCCAAAGAAGCGTTGAATCAGGCCCGGGAGGATGTTGCCGCGGCGATCGGAGCTAAGAACCCTTCGGAGATCATATTTACATCTGGCGGAAGCGAGGCTGATAATCAAGCCGTTATATCGGCGGCGCAATCAGGCGCGAGAAGGGGGAAGAGGCATATCATCTCAACAAAATTTGAGCATCACGCCGTCCTGCGCACCTTGGACAGATTGGAAGAGCAGGGCTTCGAGATAACTCTGTTGAACCCTGACGGAGACGGACTGATCAGCGCCGATGATGTTAAAAGCGCGCTGCGGGGCGATACAGCTCTTGTGTCTATAATTTACGCGAACAATGAGATCGGAACCGTTCAGCCGATCGCTGAAATAGGGGCAATCTGCCGCGAAAAGGGCATTCTGTTTCATACCGATGCTGTGCAGGCGGTCGGACATATACCGGTTGATGTCGATAAGCAGAATATTGATCTGCTGTCCCTCTCCGCCCATAAGTTCCACGGTCCGAAAGGTGCCGGCGCGCTCTACGCCAAACGCGGAGTACCGCTCATACGGCTGATCGAGGGCGGCGGTCAGGAAAAGGGCAAGCGCGCCGGGACGGAGAATGTTATGGGAATTGTCGGCCTCGCATCCGCGTTGAGAGACGCTGTCGCGAAAATTGATCGGAACACCGCTTATGTCAGTAAGATTCGTGATCGGATAATCGACGGTTTGCTTGAGATCCCGGGCACGATCCTGAACGGGGATCGGACAAAGCGGCTCGCCGGAAATGTCAATGTCAGCTTTAATGGTATTGAAGGTGAAAGTCTTCTGCTTTTGCTGGATGACAGGGGAATTGCCGCTTCGTCGGGCTCCGCCTGCGCATCCTCTTCCCTTTCGCCGAGTCACGTCCTTCTTGCCATAGGCCTTCCAGAGGAGACAGCCCGCGGATCGCTCAGGCTTTCTCTGAGCGAATATAACACGCTGGATGAGGCTGCATATATCGTGCAGTCTGTCAAAGAGGCTGTTTCGGAGTTGCGCGCCATCACTCCCGTCTGGGATGACAGAAATCAGGTTATATATTGATACAAGGATAAGGAACTGTAAAAAAAAGAGGAGATTGATATGGTAGATTTTGACACTTTAAGAATCAGAGCGGGTTACGATTCCGCCGATCATAATAACGCCGTGAATGTTCCGATTTATCAGACGGCGGCATTTGACCTGGGCAGCATTGATCGCGCCGAATCCCTGTGGGCGATGGAAACAGATGAAGCGCTCTATACCAGGATAGGCAATCCGACGGTTACGGCATTGGAGGATCGTATGGCTGCGCTTGACGGCGCTCACGCCGCCCTCGCGTTATCCTCCGGCATGGCGGCGATATCCTACGTGGTTCTCGCCCTGACCGAGGGCGGGGGAAACATCATCGCTTCGCATTCTATGTACGGAGGCAGCGAGGATTCCTTTTCACATTTCTTTCCGAAGTTCGGAGCAAATATCAAATTTGTAAAGGACAGGTTTTCCGCCGCTTCTTATGAAGCGGAGATTGATGAAAAAACCCGCGGTATTTACATAGAAACCATCAGCAATCCGAATGCCGAGTTGTACGATATAGAAGCGCTAGCGGAGGTGGCGCACAGGCATCAGATACCGCTGATTGTGGATAACACGGTGGCCACGCCGTACCTTTTCCGCCCGTTCGATCACGGCGCCGATATCATTGTATATTCCGCGACAAAAGCAATCGGCGGACACGGAAACACGATTGCGGGATTGATCCTGGAAAG
>CAYUPA010000035.1:0-5156 GCA_964446565.1 uncultured Lachnospiraceae bacterium | reverse complement strand
GGGAAGTTTCATTACAGCGAGGAGAAATTTCCCCAGTTTTATGAGAAATCATATAAAATCAAAACACGGGACGGGATTCGCCGTTCGCCGGTGGATGTTGATGAAAAAGGACCGCTGCTCATACATCTGCGGGCATTTTATCTGGAATTTATCGGCGCGGCTCTGAGCCCGTTTGACGCCTTTCTGATATTGCTCGGAATCGAGACAATTTCTGAACGCGTGGACAGGCAGACGAAGACTGCGGAAAAGCTTGTTAAATATCTCGAAGGAAAGGAGGAAGTTTCATGGGTCAAGCATCCAAGCGCTGAAAACAGCCCATTCAGACAGCTGGCGGAAAGATATTTTCCGAAAGGCGCAGGTTCTATTTTATCTTTCGGATTTGTAGGTTCCGAGGAACAAATGGACGCGTTTATCCGACATTTGAGATATTTTTCCTATCATGTTAACATCGGGGATGTACGTTCCCTGATTGTGAACTGCTCCAAAACCACTCACGCGGAAATGGACGAGACGCATTTGAAAAATGCCGGCATCGAAGCAAATACGGTTCGCATTTCTGCCGGTCTGGAGAACCCGGAAGACTTAATCGCCGATTTGGAGGAGGCATTTCAAAATGCGCTTGCCAGATGAAATCGTCATTGTGAATGCCACCATCGATGATCTGAATGAACTTCATGCCATTGAGACCGTCTCTTTTCCTGCCGGCATGGCGGCAGGATATAAGGCGTTTCGTTACCGTTTGAATAATTATCCTCAATGGTTTTACAAGGCGGAATTCCGGAGGAAGACAATTGGATTGATTGACGGATGTTCGTCGGAAAGGAAATATATTACAGATGATCTGTATCAGATAAACGGTGATTTTAACGAATGCGGAGATAATTTGCTGATATTCGGGCTTGCAGTTCACCCCGACTACAGAGGGCGGGGCGCGGCTCATAAACTGATGCGGCACATTTTATACGCCGCAAAGGCGGACCGAAAAAAGCGGGCTTCACTGACCTGCAGAGAAAATCTGATCGGTTTCTATGAGAGTTTTGGATTTAAAAATCACGGCGTGTCGAATTCGGTCATCGGCGGCGTACAATACTATGATATGGAAATTAACTTATGAAATATGGAGGATCTGGAACTGCGGGCAGGTGCCGGCGAAATAATCGGCGACTTCCCGCCGTCAAAATATGAGGCGGTCCTGTCATATTTAAGATATTCTCCGTAATGTAAGGGTCTACTGTGTGACAGACAAATTGCTTTTTATGTATTCCCTGCGAAATTCGGTGATCACTCCGCTGATCGAAATTATCAAACGCCGGTAATGCCCGTATAGCGTGAAACATTGAATAATGTGCCCAATTATTAGCTGCTCTGCATTCTCCGTTTGTGAACAGCAAATGTGCGGCATATACTTGTTGTATGTTTCTAAACTCTGAAATATCGGAGTTAAAACCGCATAATATTTCAGATCCAATTCATCAGAAATATCGAATATCTTATTCCTTTTCGCACCGGGTTTCCCAGGTGTTACGGGTAATAACAAAAGATATCTACTATATCGCTGTCTTTCTCATTTTCACCTCTTCCCCACAAGAAATAAATGCCACAGTTTGTTTTCACTTTGCCTTCTTCGAATATATCATTATTGTACTAAACTGTTTGCGCGGAGGCTATCAAAATTAAGAAAGGATTTTATTCGTATACAGGTTACAGTTTGGTGCAGCATGTAGTAGAATCAACAGAGGGCGTTGAACATATGATTAATGAGGTGGAGATTATGAGGAAGATAACATATACCCTGGAGGAACTGAGGAAAATCGTGCGCATGGAGGATCTCGGCTCCGAGATCTGGGAGGCGGCGGAGGAGAAGGATATCATATGCGACGGTGTGTATGATATTACGCTGGATGATATAGAGGCGGCATTGAATAGAATCAGCGAAGAGAAACTGCCGGCGGCGGATGTGCTCCGCTGGCACAAATACCTGAGGGACACGTTTCGCGGGCATATCGGACCTGAGGACATTATGGAATCGCAATACAAGCCTGACCACCCGGTATATAAATTTCCGGACAGCGAGAGGAATGTGCTCGCTTTCGTCATGACCTGCGCGGATGCGCTCAGTGTTGAGATAAAGATAAAAGGGGAAGATAAAAGGGGCGATCAGCTGACGACGGCGGACAGCCTGACAGAATATATAAGATGTTTCAGGGAGAACAGGAAACTGCCGGAAGAGCAATGGAGTTATCCGGATTTTATGAAGACGGCATATATAGACGGATTTAATGATGACAGGGTTCTCGAGGAAGCTTCGGAAGAGCAGAGAGCGAAGTATATGAGCTATGTGGAGGAACTCGCTCCTAAGGGCAATCTGATGGCGCTGCATTCCAGATGCTGCGGCAGATACCGCGGCAACGCAGTATATGAGCAGGATTTCCGCGCCGCGAAGGAGGATGCCGAGAAGCTGTTCGAACTCACAAGAGGTCCGGAGTACGCCAATATATTGGGGTGTATCTGCTATTACGGACGCTGCGGCGGCAGTCCGGATTATGACGCGGCTTTGAAGTATTTTATATACGGAGCGGCCAACGGCGTCCACGAATCCATATGTAAACTGGCGGATATGTACATGAACGGGTACGGCACCTGGAAGAGCCCGGAAACGGCATACAAAATGATGCTGAAACTGTATGGTGAACTCTATTCCGGCTACGCCGCTGATGAAGACGAAGATGATTTCGCCGATGTCGCGCTGCGCATGGGAAACATGAAATTGCACGGAAGCGGAACCGGGCGGGATGTCATGGAGGCGGTCGCATATCTCCTGGAAGCCGAGTATGCCGCGAAAAAGCGGACGGAAGGGCATGACTATTGCGGCGATGAGACATTATCCGCTGTCAGAAAATGCCTGGATGAGGCCAGGGAGATCATGCCTCCGAAAAAGAATGAAGGAAGGGTGATGGACAAGGATTTCTGGTCGGTCAGCCGGCTTCTGGCGGATGACTATGATATAACATGGGAGGCGCAGAGGCTTGAGAGCGGAGGCTGGTTCATCACCTTCAGGAGAAGGCCGAAGCCGGGAGAGGAAAAGGCGGAGAAGGTATCCATCACCATCCCGCAGATCTATTACTGCGCGTTTACGGATAATGTAAGCGGGTATGTGGAGCCGCTGAGAGATGACATGCCGCTGCGCGGCAAAGCGGATCAGATCGAGACGGGGGAGACGGAGAAGGGGATCGTGACTGTCCTCATGGATGACGGCAGGGCGGCGCTGGTCCTCAAAGGTGATGTATTTGACTGCGTGCTCACTCAAAAGGAGGAACAGCCGCGGGAGAGCCTGGACAGCAGGGTGATACAGTTTCCTAAAAGAACGTAAAGAGGAACAGGGAGCAGGCGATATTTTTTGGAGGGACGCTTTATCCTTGCGGATTTTTTGCTGTCGCGCTGCGAGGCGGCTGATCATACGCCGGTAACAGCCTGCTAATGTCATTTGAAGGAAACCCGATATATCAGAGCGGCGGAGAAAATCATATCCCTCCTGACATCATCGCAATTATCTCTTTTAGTGTTCCGTCATCGCCCACATTTCCGGGAAAGATAATCAGAGGCGTATCCGGGCAGATGCTCTCAGGGCCGCATCGCCATACGGGTACGCCCGGCTTGATCTGACCGAGCACATCGGCTCTTTTTATGCCCAGGGCTTTGACGGCGATGTCGCTCGATGTGATGCCGCCCTTTGTAAGTATGAAGCGCGGTCTGATACCGTGTACGCTGATGAGCGCCTTTACTGTCCTCCGCAGACCGCCGGATATAGCCACGGAACCGGCCAGCAGGTCCTCGCCGGAATCCCCTTTGAACCGCAGAGGCTCTCTGCGTGTATACAGCAGCGCTGTCCTGCCCTCTGCGAGAACCGCGGCGGCTCTTTCCGCCGCCCGCTCTGTCTCGAGCTTGAACAGTTCCGGATCTGTGACCAGGTCTGAATTGAATGCTACGGGGATTACTTCATCGAGTTTTTCGGCCTCCCGCAGCTGGGCGGTAGTCCTTTTCGTATATGATCCCGCGATCACGAGACCGCCGCTACCCGGCCTTTTAAGGTCACTCCCGGCGAGGAGGGGCATATCGCTTATTCCGGCCATTGTTTTTACCAGTGAAGCCGCGGAACGGAAGAGGAAGCTTCCGCCCCGGCGCAGAGCCCTGTACAGGGCGATGCAAAAGACCTTCAAATCGGAATATTCCAGAGCGTTGACGACTATCCTCCGGAAACCTTCCGCCGACAGCAGCATATCGGCAACAGCGTCGATATCGAGAGCCCGGAGCATATCCAGAGGTATGCTCATCACTGAGGAGGCCGGGCATCTGCCTCCGCTCTTCTCCTCCACATAAAGACACAGATCCGAGTGCCTGTATCCGAAGGTGCGGTCCTTAGCGAATTCGGTATCGGCCGCGGGCACAGCCTCTCCGCCTTCGATGACATAGTGGATATTGCCCGCCGTGAGGCGGCCTCCTTCCGGAAAACACGGACACAGCACCTCACCGTTTACCGGGCCTCTTTCCCTCTCCAGCACATCGCGAAGGGTTTCGGTCTCCAGCGGATAGTGTCCCCTCAGGGTGGAATCGCTCCTGCTGATGATTATAAAATCCCTGCCGCAGTTTTTAGCCGCGGCGCAGATCTTTTCGGCGATATCCCGGTGGACCGCTTCTGTCTCCCCGGCCGGCATGGCGCGGGAATCGGTGAGTATATAGAAGAGGTTGTTTTTTTCTTCAAAGCCGCTTTCGATGCTTTCCCTGTCCCAGCCGGCATATACGGAGATGCCGTGTACCGTCTGAGTGCCTGTAGGGTCGTCGTCGAGGACGATGATCTTCCGGCCGCTTCTGTGTATCTCTTCCTGAAGGCCGCGGGATATCTCATCCGTCTCAGCCGCCGTATACTGTCGCCAGCGCTGTTTCAGTTCTTCCGCTTTCATACTGCCCTCCCTGTCTCCTCCATTATACTCACCGCGGTGATATGTTTCATCTGAAGTTTTCGAAGGTGAAGCACATCAATATGACGCTGCCGCAGGCGATGAGCGTGAAAAGGATGAGAGAGACGGTTTCCGCACGCCCTCCGGCGGAGGGAATATTCCGGGATGTTGAGCGCCACAGCAGGGCAAATGCCAGGATCA
>CAYUPA010000034.1:9247-11297 GCA_964446565.1 uncultured Lachnospiraceae bacterium | reverse complement strand
GTTCTCAGTTTGTAGGGCTGAAGAATTTCCGTTTTCTCTTTACAACCTCGGACGCATTCATCATTACGCGGAATACGGTTTTGTACAACGTCGCTTTCATTCTCGTGAATACGTCGCTTGCTGTGGTTATTGCCGTGGTTTTGAACGAAATCCGTTCCCGAAAGACGGCCAAGGTGTTTCAGACCGTTTACATGATGCCATACTTCCTTTCGTGGGCCGCTGTCGCGATCCTGGTGAGCGCGTTTCTGGACCGGGACCGTGGGATGATCAATACGCAGATTCTGAACCTTCCTTCGAACGCTTTGATCGACTGGTACAAGAGGCCGGCTATCTGGCCTCCGCTCCTGATCTTCGTCAACGCGTGGAAAGGAGTAGGGTATTCGACCGTTCTGTATCTGGCGGTCATTTCCGGCATTTCCACAGACTACTATGAAGCGGCAACGCTGGAAGGCGCCAACCGGTTCCAGCAGGCGCGCTACATCACCCTTCCGCAGCTTCGTTTTATTATTACCATCTCACTGATTATGTCGGTCGGATCGATTTTCCGGGGCGACTTTGGCCTGTTCTATACAGTGACGAAGGACAGCGGTGCGCTCCGCGCCGTTACGGACGTCATCGATACCTATGTGTACCGCGGCCTGATGAATCAGTCCAATGTCGGAATGACGACGGCCGCCGGACTGTACCAGTCGGTCGTCGGGTTAGTTCTGGTTTTGGTCGCGAATAAGATTGTAACCAGGATTGATCCGGACAGCGCGATGTTCTAAGAAGGGAGGATGATTGCAAGATGAAAAAGACCAAAGGGGGACTGAACCGGCTGAGCGCGGGATGGAACGTGAGTTTTACGCTGATTCTCTTTGTGATCGCCGTGGTGACACTGATTCCGGTGCTGCTGGTTCTTGTCGTTTCTTTCTCCAGTTCCGACAGCATCGCGCATGTGGGTTATACATTCCTGCCGGAGGAATGGTCGCTGGAGGGTTACCGGTATTTGTTCAAAATGGGCGATCAGATTCCACGCTCCTACCTCGTAACGACTGTGGTATCCGTCTGCGGTACGGTGCTGAGCGTGTTTATCATGTCGATGTACGCGTATGTGATCTGCCAGCGGAATTTTCGGCTCCACCGTTTTCTGACATGGTTTATGTTCTTTACCATGCTGTTCGGAGCCGGTCTGGTTCCTTCCTATATTATGAATACGCGTTACTATCATCTGAAGGATACGATCTGGATTCTGATTCTGCCGGGCCTTGTCAGCGCCTACAACGTCATCATCCTCCGGACCTTTATCCGGACGTCGATACCGGACGGGCTGATGGACGCCGCCCGGATCGACGGAGCCGGGCACTTTACGATCTTTTTGAAGATCGTCCTGCCGCTTTCAAAAGCGGGGCTTGCCACCGTGGGACTGTTCGGGCTGGTGAGCCGGTGGAACGACTGGTTTACGGGCATGCTGTACATTGAAAACCCGCGGCTTGTGATGCTGCAGACGCTGCTCTATAAGCTGCAGAACAACGTGGAGTATCTGAAGAGCAATTCGCAGGTCGCCGGCACGCCGGAGGGGGCGAAAATGCTGAAGGATATGCCGTCGACCAACCTGCGGATGGCCTGCACGATGGTGGTCATCCTGCCGATTCTGTTCGCCTATCCGTTCTTCCAGCGGTATTTCGTGAACGGACTGACGGTCGGCAGCATCAAAGAATAACGCTGTATCCTGCGGGAGACCGCGGTGATATAAAAAAAGAATGAAGGGGAGAAACAAAATGAAACAGAAACGTTTGCTTGCACTGATGTGCGCGGCGTGCCTGGCGCTTTTCGCGTTTACCGCCTGCTCGGGCGGGGCGGACAGCCAAAGCCAGGGGGAAAACGAGGAAAGTTCGGCTGCCGAAGAAAGCTCCGGAAGCGAAGCGGGTGACAGTGCGGAAAGCGGCGGAGGAAGCCCGTCCGAGCTGGAGTTTACGACAATCGAGTGGTATCCCGCTTTTGAGATATCAAGCGAAGAAGACGGAAAGCTCGTGAGCGATAAGCTGAACGAATATCTGCAGGACAAGCT
>CAYUPA010000034.1:4975-9237 GCA_964446565.1 uncultured Lachnospiraceae bacterium | reverse complement strand
AAATATTCATTTCACTGCCGGCGGCGACTATGAAGATAGAGTGGTGACAGCGCTGTCCGCCGGTGAGGACGTCGGCGTTGTGCAGTTCGGAGCGATTCCGGTCGTTGATTTTGTCGTAACCGCCAGTCAGGGTTCGTATTATCCGCTGGACGATCTGCTGGATCAGTATGCACCGGATACCAAGGCGCTGTTCAACGACGCGGTCTGGGAAACGATGAGGGTTGACGGGAAGATCTACGGCGTTCCGTCGCTGAAGGATAACTGCTATATCATCGGTTTTCTCTACAATGCCGAGCTGGCGGACGAGCTGGGGCTCGACATGGAGAATACGAACTGGAAGAGCTTCAGGGACAGCGAAGAATTCCTTGTAGACGCGCTCGAGAAGCGGAACGAGAAGCATCCGGAGTGGGCCGACAAGCCCTTGGTCGGACATTTAGGCGTTGAACTTCCGCAATCGTTCCAGCTGGAAAGGTTTACGAACGATCTGTACGCGGTCTGCAATATTCCGGGTATGGAGAATGTCGAGGGCTATGACAGCGATACGGTCTTCAATCTGTACGCGACGGATGAATACAGAGAGGAATGTCTGATGAAGCAGAGACTGGTCGCTTCCGGCGTCATGGCGTACGATTATTCGGAGATGACCGGTTCCAACGCCCCGCAGTATGATCCGGCGACTCTTCTAACCACATCCTGGGGATATACCTATGTCAACGAACATATGTGGAGCCCGGATATTACCACCAAGCTGGTCGTCTTTGACAGCGTATTCACTGATACCAGCAACTATGCTTCGGCGGGGCAGGCGATCTGCGCGAACTGCAGCGATCCGGAGCGGGCGATGATGTTCATCGATCTCATGAATACCGATACGGATATCGCGACCCTCGTGCGCTTCGGCGTGGAAGGCGAGCACTATGTACTCGATGACGAGGGCAAGATGACGCTGGAAAACAGCCCGCGCAACAGCGATCCTTCAGCCTTGGGCTACCTCAACTGGTACGGTGCCTGGTTCGGAAACCTGACGATCACGAACGGACCGGAATCCTATGTCGGTCCGGACCGGATTCTTCTTACGCGCATCGCCGACTATAACAACAAGGCGGTTCAGGCGGCGCACATGGGTTTCGTACTGGATACGACGAATATCAGCGACGAAATCGCGGCCTGCGGCAATGTCGTCGCGCAGTACGCGAACACTTTGCAGGACGGGAAGTATGATTCGGCAGACGAAGTCAATCAGGCTATAGACGAATTCAACCAGAAGCTTAAGGATAACGGTGTCGATACGATCGTCCAGGAAGTGCAGTCGCAGATCGACGCGTGGAACGAAGCACATTCCTGAACGGCGGACGGCTCTGAAGAAGCAGGCTAATAACAGGACACAGAGGGGAAGGTTTATGACGGTTCTGAAAGTCGAGCAGTTTACCATGCCGTCCGCGTCGCTTGGACAGTGCAGTCCGCTTCCGGATATCGGGAGAAATCAGGATCTGCACGCTAAGGTTGAAGTGGACCGGACGAAGGTCAGTGAAGAAGAATCCCAGTATATGGGGTGGGGCCGCGTAAACGGAATTCTGCCGTACAGACTCCGCAATAACTATAACCGGACGCGCAGGCCGCGTTCATGGAAGGCGGTCGTGCTGGAGAACGACCATATTCGCGCCATGTTTCTTCCGCAGCTTGGAGCCAGACTGTGGTCGCTGATCGATAAGGATACCGGGAGGGAACTGCTGCACTGCAATCCGGTCTTTCAGCCGTGTAATCTGGCGCTTCGAAACGCCTGGATTTCCGGAGGCGTCGAATGGAATATCGGGATCATCGGGCACAATCCGTATACGGTGGATTCCCTGTATGCGGAAGGCACTGTCGCTCAGTACGCAGCGCAATCTGGCGCTGGAAGCGGTGGAGTACATGTGCAGGGCGAAGCAGTACGGCGAGGCGCTTAAAGCCATTGAAACGCTTCCGGCGTCCGTGCGCGGCCTTGGACGGATGAAACTGCTGCGCATCGAAGCGCTGCTTGGCGAAGGACAGGCCGCGGAAGCGGAACGAATGATGAAGGGCCGGATCGAACTCACGGATGTTCGGGAAGGCGAGCAGTCGCTTACGCACATGTGGTTCTGGCTGTGCGCGCTGAAAAAAGTGCAGGCCGAGGGCGGTGAAGTCACCGACGGGCTTATTCAGCAGATGAGCGAGAGCGTGACGCCGCCGGAGTATCTTGACTTCAGGATGCGCTGATCCGGAAACGGTTCGGCAGGAGGAACTGCATGATACGAATTTTGTCCGTCGACGGCGGGGGTACGAAGATCAACGCCGTTTTGACGGACGAAAATATGAATGTGCTGGGCCGGGGCGTTTCCGGGGGGACCAATCCGAATCAGTCGTCCCGTGAAACGGCCCGGCGGCACATGGAGGAGTGCCTGGGTCAGGTCTTTGCCGCAGGGGTCCCGGATGTCATTGACGATGTTTATGTGATCCTCGTGGGCGATCTCCGTGATCTGAAAGACGCGCTGGAAACGAAGACGCGCGTGGGGAAGTATACAGTCTTTTCGGAAGCGCGAGGCGGTCTTCTTGCCGGCGTTCTGCGGCAGGACGGACTCCTCGCGCTTTCCGGCACCGGCTCTGATGTGTTTTTCATTGACGCAGCGGGCCGCGAAAGAGGCGTCGGCGGCCGGGGGCCTATCGCGGGCGATTACGGAAGCGGCGCCTGGATTGGACAGGCGGCGGTACGCGCCGTCATGCGCGAACGGGACGGCTGGGGCGAACCGACGAGGCTTACGCCGATGCTCTTAAAGGCATGGAAGGCGGAATCGGATGACTGGGAAATCGTGCGGATTCTGCATTCCAGTCCCGCTCCGTACAGCCAGATGGCCCAGCTGACGCACCTTGTCGGAGAAGCGGCGGACGCGGGAGACGCCGTGGCGCTTCGGATTGTCCGTCAGGCGGGAGAGTATATGGCGAGGCAGATGGCAGCGCTTCTTTGCAGACTTCCGAATCCGCCGTCTTCGGCGGAGGTGGCTCTCTGCGGCGGCGCCTGGAAAACGCATCCCGCGATGCGGGACTCCTTCCTGCGGCATCTCAGGGAAACCTGTCCGGACGCGTCGGCGGAATATCCCCTTTTTGAGCACGTCTGCGCGGGCCCTGTGTTTCATCTGCTGAAACGGAACGTTCCCGCATCCGAAATCCGGGATCTGCTTACCGCGAAGATGCCCATGTATCGGATCGCCCGTCCCGGCGGGGGATAAAAACCCGGATTTCCGGACCGGGTCCCGCGCCGCAGCGGACGCGGCAGCGGAAAGAAGGAAAGGAATCCGCCTGCGGAAGCAGAGACAGGCAAAGGAATCTGTCTGCGGAAGCAGAGACAGGCAAAGGAATCTGTCTGCGGAAACAGGAATAAGGAAAGGAATCCGTATAAGGAAAGGACTCGTTTTATGAACGCTGCGAATGCGTATTTGGATACCATAGAACAGATTCTCCAAACCGTCCGGAAGACCCAGACCGAAGCGATTGAGGAAGGCGCGCGGATGCTGTCGGAGACGGTGGAAAACGACGGCAGTGTATTTGCGTTCGGGTGCAGTCATGCGGGGCTGCCGGCGCTCGAGATGTATTACCGTTCCGGCGGCATGGCGACCATCAATCCGGTCCGCGCGCCGGGGCTTTGCCTCGATGTGGACCCCGCCACCATGACCAGCGGGATGGAACGGCTGCAAGGGTACGGGCGTCTGATTATCGACAGCCAGCCGATCCGGGCGGGTGATCTGATTATCATTCATTCTGTATCCGGAAGAAACCCTGTTCCGGTGGACGCTGCGATACGCTGCCATGAAATCGGTGCGAAGGTGATTGCCTTAACCAGTCTTTCGTATTCCAAAAGCGTTCCGTCCCGACATCCTTCCGGACTTCGCCTGTTTGAGACTGCGGACCTTGTGCTGGACAACTGCGGCTGTCCTAGAGACGGATCGCTGGCGATAGAGGGCCTTGCGGAGCGGGTCGGTCCCACCTCGACGGTCATCGGGACGGCCATGCTCAACGCGATGATGTGTCGGGCGGTGGAGATGATCGTTGAACACGGCGGTACGGCTCCCGTTTTCGTTTCCGCCAACGTGGAGGGCGGGGACGAACACAACCGCAGGATGCTGGAAAAGTATAAGAACCATATATTCTATATGGAACGCTGATTTCGTTTTACGGCATGTAAGCTGTATTATGGAGAATAACGTTTTTTATGGAGGGCGCAGGCCCCGATGACAGAAGAAAACGCATAT
>CAYUPA010000034.1:0-4965 GCA_964446565.1 uncultured Lachnospiraceae bacterium | reverse complement strand
ATATTCTTGATGACAGGAGGAAACGTATATGCTTTTAGATCAGTATTGGGAACATATCGACGATCTGTACAGCCGCATCCGCACCACGCAGCGCGGCGCCATCGAAGAGGCAGGGCGCATGATTGCGGACGCGGTGGATCAGGGCGGCTGTATACATATCTGTGATTCCGGACACATCATCGACAGCGAGCTGATTTACCGAGGAGGCGGACTGATCCTGTACAAGCGGTTTAAATACGATCTTGTCGTGGAGGACAATGTGCGGCCGAGGGACCGGAGCGATCTTGATACTTCCATGGAGGGGCTTGCGGCGTACGCGCTGAAGAAATCCGGAGCGCGTCCGGGCGATGTGATCATCTGCGGATCCGTGTCAGGCCGAACGTTTTCGGTCGTTGACCTGGCTTATGAAGCGAAGAAAATGGGTATTAAAATCATCGCGATCACCTCAATGAGCTACGCCACATCGGTTGAGAGTCCGCATTCCTCCGGAAAAAAGCTGTACGAGCTGGCGGATATCGTGATCGATAACTGCGCGCCCGCGGCGGAGGCGATGATGGAGGTGGAAGGTCTCGAGCCGCGTCTTTGCGCAGCTTCCGGCCTTTCCGCGGCGATGATTATGTGGAGTGTGACGACCGTCGTTGTGGAGGAACTGATGAAAAGAGGAAAGACGCCGGGCGTACTTAAGAGCGCGAATTTCCCCGGCGGCAGCGAATATAACAAGAACTATGTAGAGCCGCGCTACGCACGCGAGGGGCTGTAAAAGGCGATAAAAAGAAAAAGACCGTATAATCCGGTCTTTAACGGCGTTTTGGCACGGAAATCGAAACCGTGCCGGATATTCAGAAAATCTAATGCAGCATCTGCGCTTTGAGCGCATTGACGTCGGAAAGGGAAAGTCCGCTCAGTTCCGATTCTCCTGCGGCCGGCTCAGACAGCGAGTTCATCGGCCTTTTTGCTCAGCGCATGAAGCTGTCCCATCACGAACCGGTCATACGCGCTGAGCGGTCCGACGCCGGGAATACGTGTGGAGACATTCATGGGGATTCCCTCGTATTCGTTCAGATAATATTTCGCCGTCAGCGGATAGGAGAGGCATTCCGTGAATGCGGCCATGGAAAGAATATCCTGCAGCCGATCGGCCATTTCAGGATTTTTTTGGTAATTCTCATAGAGACGGACATACAGTTCCGGATGAAAATTTGCCATCAGCCCGTTGAATCCTTTCGCGCCCAGCCGAAGGGAGTAGAGGAGAGTCTGCGCGTTGGCGTTAAAAAGCCCCGTCTCGCTTCCCTCCAAAATCTCCAGCCGTTTTTTCAGCAGCTCCGGATCGCAGCAGGTGTCCTTGATGAAAACGCACCGTCCGGTATCGCGCAGGGCCTTAAGCATGTTGTCGCTTAACAGCCGCTTGTAGGGGACGGGACATTCGTATGCGCCGATGGGAAGGTCCTTTGGCAGCCGCGCCAGCAGTTTTTCCAGATCACGAATCCACGCGCTTTCCCCCGTATTTGCGGTGTCAAACCGGTTTGTGATAAAAATAACCGCATCGGCGCCGGCTTCCCGCGTCATCAGGAGTTCTTCCGCCTGTTCCTCCAAAGAGTACGCGGTGTGATTCGAAGAGACAATGCACATCGGTTCCCTGCCTGTTTCTTTCGCGATGCGGTCCGCTTCCTCCCGCACGATGCGCACCATGCGAAGCCGCTCCCGCAGGCTGAGAAAATGGATTTCGCTGGAATAGCAGCCCGCAAAAATGCCGTGGCAGCCTTTTTCTGCATACCAGCCGACGAGCTTTCGCAGCGCCGCTTCATCGATTTCTCCATCCGAAGTATAGGGAATGATCATTGTGGGGTACACGCCGCCGCGAACAGTAAAAGGTTTCATAAAAAGGCCTCCCTATGTAAAATAGTATGAGTGGATATTTCTGACGCGGATATATCGGAACCGGAATTTTCCGCCTTGCGCAGAATTTCCGATACGGGTCAAACGGTCTGTCAGGATCATATCCAACCTGCGATAAAATTATAACGTCCGGAAATTATCAATGGTCCTGAAAAAGATCACGTTGGAGTTGTGGAAGCTATTCGAGCCGTTGATGCCCGCTCTGCAGGCATAGTAAATCGAGTCCCCTTCGATAAAGAAATCCACATATTGCAGACCGTTCTGCTTCGGGTCCAGATCTGTGAGGTCGAAGATATCCAGCGCGTTCGTCCAGTTGATGCAGTCCCGCGATTTCATAAGGGAGAGCAGGTTCCTGTCATTTTTCTGCGCGCTCCCGCGGATCCGACTGACGATGGAATAGTACCAGCCCGTTTTTTCATCCTGCAAAACAGTGAATTTAGAGTGGTTTCCGGGGAAAGGAATTGTCCGTTCAAACTGGAGGGGCGCGGACGGATTCTCTGTCTGCACGCGATACAGAATTGCCAGCCCGTAGTCCGGGACGCAGTTTTGTATGCCATACCGCGCCAGTATGTACAGCCTGTGGTCAGGCAGTACAGCAAAAGTCCCTTCCAACGTGCCGGTGCTCTTTCCTTTCGCGGCGCCGGGCCAGTTCTCATCATAAACACAGGGCGCAGAAACGGTCCAGCTTTCAGGATTCAGCAAATCCGCATCGACGGGCGCGCTGGCTACGCAGGGATTGTGAAGTCCTGTCTGCCAGCTGCCCCAATGGAAATTGAACCAAATTCTGCCGTCAAATTCGACAGGCGGCTCCGGGCTCATGTCCGGCCCTGACACGGTTGACCTTCCGGGTCCCCGCACCAGGACGGTAGGCGTTCCAAAGCTCTTTCCGCCATCCTCCGTCCTGCCAAGGAGAATGTCCCCATGCTCCGTGGAGCAGCCCAGCATATACACTTTTCCCCTGAATACAAACAGCTTTCCCCAGAAGCAGGGGAATAATTCGCACTGCCATTCCCACGTTTTCCCGTTATCATCCGAGCGATAGACAAGCGTGAGGTTTTGCGGTGCGTTTCCTTCAAACAAATCCATGGAAGCCAGCAGGGAGCCGTCCGGCTGCCGGACTATGGAGGGACTGCAGAGGTAGCGGCCGGAATAGGCGTAGAAGGTGTCTTCCGGATGCAGGTAGTTGATCGGAACGCCAAGATAATCCCCGGTCCGCGCCAGTCTGACAAGGCTCCGCCTTCCCGCCGCATCCTCCAGATAAAACTGGTACTCACAGTTCTCCTTTAAATTTGAAAGGACCGCCGTCCCGTCCGTAAACCGCTCGGAAGTATTCCATTCCTTCGCATCGCGCGGCCTCCAGCGGACCCGTACCTCATCAGCGTCCTCCCGCATCCAGAAGATTTGTATGCGGAAACGTTCCGGTACGAGGCGCGTGATATAAATCGCGCCGCGGTCATCCAGAATAGGACGGTATGGCCGGTGGCTCCAGGAAAGCGCCACCGCCGATTCATAGTGTTTGTCTGCCATTAGAACTCCTCCTGTTGTAGTAGATTTATACTGCCTTAGACGGCACGCATAACGCACTTTGCCGTAAATCCTTTAGGAGCGGCGTTCCCGTTGGAAACGACTTTCATCCTCGTGTGAAAGTGTCTACAGCCGCAGCCGGATTTGAAAAGCCGCTTCCTTTATTTTTTCTGAAAATAAGAGGATATTTTCTTCGGTAAAAACGGATGTTGGCCCGCAAATGCTCATCGCCGCGACGAGATTCCTTCCCGAGTCGAACACCGGTACGCCGACCGCGCCAACCCCGAATTCATGTTCACCGCGGTCTACCGCGTATCCGTTTGCCCGAACCTGCGAGACTTCTTTTTCCAGTTCTTCAAAGGAAGTAATGGTGGCGTCCGTGAATTTGACAAACGGCATCCCGCGCAGTTTCTCCATCCGTTCCGGTCCGGAAAAGGCAAGCAGGGCTTTCCCCATTGAAGAGCAGTACATCGGACAGATCTCCCCGCCCACAGGCCGGTAGGGGAAGCTGTCTCTGCGCGCCTTTGGATGGCTGGAATAAAGGTACAGCACATCCGTGTCGCGGGGGATGGAAAAATACACCACGTTGCCTACCGTATCCGCAAGGTTGTCCATGATGTCGTATGCCGCCCGGTAATAGCCGAGATGCCGGTTTACGGCGGATGAAAATTCCAGCATCTTCACGCTCAGGGAATATTTCTGTGTAAGCGGATTCTGCTCCAGATATCCCATCAGGACGAAGGTCTGAAGGATATCGTGGACATTGCTTTTATTCATTCCCAGGGCTTGCGAAATGTCTGAATTCCCCAGTTCGCCGTTCCCTTTGATAAAACATTCCAAAACGGTTAATGATTTCGCCAGTGTCTTAACCATGAGCACAATCCCTTTCCGCTGCCGGATCCTTTCCAATTCGGGATTTCGGCGTTTTCGCTGCTGCTTGCAAACAGAGAAGCTGTTCATCGGCGATGTTCTGATATATAGAACAAAGTTATGAAATATAGAATATAATTCTCGATGCTTTGATGAAAATATCCTATCACAATCCAATTTGTTTTTCAATAACCTTTGCTGAAATTTTTACTATCTCTTTGCTGAAATTTTCGCGGCTCTATCGAGGCTCTATCCTGAAATTTTAATATTTCTTTGCCGAGATTTTGATATCCTTTTCCAAAGCAGAAAAGCAGAAATGTAGAAATGCAGAAAAGAAGAAAAGAGGAAAAGCAGAAAAGCAGAAAAGCAGAAAAGCAGAAAAGCAGAAATGCAGAAAAGCAGAAATGCAGAAAAGCAGAAATGCAGAAAAGCAGAAAAGCGTGCTGCCGGAAAATCCGAAAAACTGAAAAATAGCGCTTTGTTCTCAAAACTTTTTCAAGCAAGCGCCGATTTTGTGCGCGTATCCTTTCATCCAGCGCTATTTTATCAAGGGCGTCATGATGGGGTCTGTGAAGGATAAAGAAACAGGCTCCCCATATGGCAGGCTGTGAGGGCATCTGAACCTGTCATAGGAGGAGCATTTTTGTGCCGAAAAGAAAGGCAGGGAAGGGTATT
>CAYUPA010000033.1:10680-11306 GCA_964446565.1 uncultured Lachnospiraceae bacterium | reverse complement strand
GCGAAGAGCGAGAGGCATGCGCCAAGCGGCGCGTCGTATTCCTTCTGCATCCATCGGGCGAGGTCCAGCTGTTCCGCGGAAAAGACGGGGTCCGGGTTCAGCAGGCGAAGAATCGGTTTGACCTTTTCCGGATCGCAGTCCGCCGTGTCGCTTATGCCGAGGATGAATCCCCGGTATCGCCGGCTTCCGTTTCCGAACGGAACCTCCGCGACCATGCCTTCCCGCACAGCGCCCGCGAGTTCTTCCGGAATCCGGTAGCTGAAGATGCGGTCTACCTCTTTCTGATTCAGCCCCACGATGACTTTTGCATATTGGCCGCTCATGCCGCGCCTCCGCTGACAAAGCGTCTGGTTTTCGGCCTCACGCCGTTTTACTCCTCGTCCTCATCCGGGTCGGCGCTCAGGTCCACAACGGCCATGTTGTCGTATTCGACCCGGGTCTCGTCCTCGGCCTCCGGTTCCTTAATGTAAACGCCGAGCTTTTCTTCGCGCATTTCCTCTACGGCGACAGACAGTTCCTTCATATCCCCGGACACATTTACAAGCGGTCTGTCATTGTCGATCAGGGCGCGCGCTCTTTTCGCGATGGCAAGCACCAGACTGTACCGGCTCTTCACCTCGGGCAGT
>CAYUPA010000033.1:0-10670 GCA_964446565.1 uncultured Lachnospiraceae bacterium | reverse complement strand
TCTCCCGATTGACCGTGTTGATGTGATCAATGAGCTCCTGATAGGATGGATGTATCATGTAAAAACCTCCTCAATGGTTTCCCTTGCAGCAAAGCCGGCCCCGAACCGGTTTCCCTTTCTCACAGCCGGCCCGGCCTTTGCATACGGCAGCGCCTTGTCACTGTCCGAGCAGGGCGCGCGCCTCCGCTTCCATTTCGCAGAGAAAAGTCTCCTGCTCCTTCCGCCCTTCGATCATCCGTAAAATTTCCTCCGCGCAGGTGGCGGCGTCCCGGTTGATCACGACGGCGTCGTACTTTCGAATCGCGGGGAACTCCTCGAGCGTTTTCAAAAGCCTCGACCGTACCATGTCCGGCGTCTCCGTCCCGCGCGCGGTGAGGCGGCGCGCGAGTTCCTTAAAGGACGGGGGCATCATGTAGAGCAGGAACGCGTTCGGATACGCGGCCTTAATCTGCAGAGCGCCGTTTTCCTCGATCTCAAGCAGCACGTCTTCGCCCCGCGCGAGGGCGGAAAGCACGGGGGCCTTCGGCGTGCCGTAGCTTCCGGACGTATAATTCGCCCATTCCAGAAAATATCCCTCTTCCACGCGGCGGCTGAATTCCTCCCGCGTGATGAAATGATAATGCACGCCGTCAATCTCATCGGGCCGCGGCGGCCGGGTGGCCGCGGACACGGAGAAGGTAAAAGGATGCCTTTCCATCATCTTCTGCACCACCGTGCCCTTGCCGACACCGGAAAAGCCGGATAAAACGATAAGCGTTCCTTTCACATTCTACCTCGTTTCCTGTTCCTCGTCCGCGCCGTCCGCGGCGCGGCCCTCCACGCGCGCCGTGATCGTCTCCGGAAGGATGGCGGAAAGAATCACCTGTCCGCTGTCCATAATCAGCACGGACCGCGTTTTGCGGCCGTAGGAGGCGTCCACCAGCAGACCGGCCTGCCGCGCCTCCTGAATTTTCCGCCGGATCGGCGCGGATTCCGCGTTCAGAATGGCAATCAGGCGCTCCGCGTGAACGAAGCTGCCAAAACCGATACTTATCAGACTGATCCGCATCGCTGTCTCTTCCGATCCCTTCTTTTATTCAATATTCTGAATCTGCTCTCGAATCTTTTCAATCTCGTTTTTCATGGTCAGCGCGATTTGGGAAACCGCAAGCGCGTTCGCCTTGGAAGCGATCGTGTTGGCCTCCCGGTTGAGCTCCTGCGTCAGGAAGTCGAGCCTTCGCCCCGCGGGTTCGTCGTTTGCGAGAATGTGGCGGAACTGTGCGAAATGGCTTGTAAGGCGTGTGAGCTCCTCATCGATTGCGCAGCGGTCGGCAAAGATCGCGACCTCCGTCTCGAGCCGCCCCGGATCGACAGCCTCCTTTTCCAGCAGGTCGCGCAGACGGGCGGAGAGCTTCTCGCGGTAATCCTGCACCACAAGCGGCGCCTGCGCCGCAAGCTGCGAATGGCAGTCTTCCAGAACCTGTATTTTGGTAAGAAGGTCGTCCCGGATGTGCCCGCCTTCCCGAATCCGCATCGCGTCGAGCGAAACGAGAGCCTTCTCGAGCGCCTCCATAAGGACCGGCCGAATGCGGTCCTTATCGTCCTGCGGCTCCTCCGCGGTTACGACCTCCGGCAGGCGGAGAAGATCGCCGACAGTGAGGTTGTCCTGCAGACCGAAGGTCCTGCCGGCGTCCCGCAGCGCCTCAAGATAGCTTTTGAGCAGCCCTTCGTTGACGTGAACCGTCCCCTGTTCCGCCGACAGGTTCTCGCAGGTAATGAAGACGTCCGTCTTCCCGCGGGCAACGGTTTTCTTAATCCTGCCGCGGACCTCCGCTTCCAGCGCGCCGAGCCGGCGTCCCATCCGGATTGAAGGCTCAAAATAGCGGTGATTGACGGTTTTGATCTCGACGCTTACCCGGTATCCGTCCTGTTCGGCCTCGCCCTGGCCGAAGCCTGTCATGCTTTTCATCTGTATCCTCCCGTGGGTCTTTGCGCATCTTTTTTGCGGAACCGCCGTACACGGCGCTGAAGCAAAAAAGATACCAGAGGATTGTGCCGCGCTTCGCGCTCCCGCAATCCCCGGTATCATTATATAAAATTCCATTGTAAAAAGCAAGTCTCCCCGTTCTCCCTTCCGGAATATTTGCGGATAAGGCCGGATTTTTCGCTGTAAATCTTTGCGCGGCGGCAAATGTGTGCTATAATGGGCACCGATATCAGACGAGGTTTTTCGTTCAGAAGGAGATCGGGATGGAAATCGTGGAGATTAAGGCGCTTGCCGACCGGATTCGGGAGAATGTGGAGAAAGTTATCGTAGGAAAGAGCGGCGTCATCGATTTTATGCTGGCGGCGATTTTAGCGGGCGGCCATGTGCTGCTCGAAGATGTGCCGGGGACCGGCAAGACGATGCTGGCCAGGGCCCTTTCCCGGTCCGTCGGCGTGAACTGCAAGAGGATTCAGTTTACGCCGGACCTTTTGCCCTCCGATTTGATCGGAATCAACTACTATAACCAGAAGGAGGGCGAGTTCGTATTCCGGCAGGGCGCGCTGTTTACGAATATTCTTCTGGCTGACGAGATCAACCGCGCGACGCCCCGGACGCAGTCCGCTCTTTTGGAGAGCATGGAGGAGAAGCAGGTTACGGTCGATGGGACGACCTATGCGCTTGATGCGCCGTTTTTCGTCATCGCGACACAGAATCCTGTGGAAACGCAGGGCACCTTCCCCTTGCCGGAGGCGCAGCTCGACCGTTTTATGCTGCAGCTTTCGATGGGATATACCGATACGGAGGAGACGCTTGCGATTCTAAGGCGGTTTGTCGCGGGCGCCCCGCAGGAGGCGCTGCAGCCCGTCTGTTCCCGGGACGAGCTGCTTGCGATGCAGGAAGCCGTGAAGAAAGTGTTCATTCACGACGCGGTCGCACGCTATGCGATCGAAATCGTGAATAAGACCCGGACGCGGGACGAGGTTGCCTTAGGCGTGAGCCCGCGCGGTAATATCGTGTTTCTGCGCGCCGCGCAGGCGCTTGCCGCGATTGCGGGACGCGAATACGTAACGCCGGACGATATCAAAAAGCTGGCGCTGCCGGTGCTGGGCCACAGGCTCATTTTACGGAGCGCCCTGCACAGCCGTTCCACGCAGATTGAGTCCATCATTCAGGATATTCTGAATACGACGGACGCGCCGACGGAGGACTGGAAGAGCTGAAATCATGCCGATACTTGTCATTTTCGCGATGGTGGGCGCCGCGTATTTTCTCCAGAGACTGGTGTATCAAAAATACTGGAACAAAAATCTGAAGGCCGAGGTCCATTTTACGGACCGGTTCATGTTTGAAAACGAAACGACGGAACTGACGGAAACGATCACCAACGCGAAGCTCCTGCCGCTGCCGTGGATTCATGTGAAATTCCGCATTACCCGCAACGATGTCGTCGAGTATTACCGCAGCGATATGTTCAGCATTCTGTTTTATCAGCAGATTAAGAGGCGCGTGCCCTATACCCTGGAAAAAAGGGGCGTATACACGATTAAGGATATCGATCTGCTGAGCCACAATCTTTTTGTTACGGATAAGCTCGCGCAGACGGTGCAGTCCGGCGAAATGATGCTCGTCTATCCGCGAAGGATCGACGCGGAGGAGTTCCGGATTCCCTATGAAAGGATGATGGGGGAGGTCATAACGAAACGCTGTCTTATGGAAGACCCGTATATGTTTAAGGGAATCCGCGAATATCAGACCACAGACAGCTTTCGCAGCATCAATTTTAAGGCGTCGGCGCGCGCGGGACAGTGGATGGTCAATACGCAGGACCCGACCGTTTCGCAGACGATACATATCCTGCTGAACATCGAGAAGGGGACCGCCCACTACGACGTCGAGCTGTATGAGCAGAGCATCCGTCTTGCCGCCTCGCTGGCCGCGCAGTATGAGGAGGACGGCGTGCCGGTCTCCCTCTACACAAACGGGCGGGACGTTCTCACTCATGGGGATATCAATGTGGAGGCCGGCTGCGGCCTCGGCCATACGCATTCCGTCTTTGAAGCGCTGGCCCGGCTCGATGTCACGGCGGAGCCTGTGCGGGCCATGGCGGACGAATTTGCGAAAGCCCTGCAAAAACGGGACCCGGACAGGATGTACGTGCTGGTGTCTCCGTATTACGGGGCCGATCTGAAAGACGTCTACAGGGAACTGCGCGCCGTAACCTCGTCCTGCATGTGGATTCTGCCGGTTTCCTATAAGGATATGACCGATCCCGATTTTCTCGGAGCGAAGGTGCCGCAGGAAGCGGAAGATATTTTTCTGTGGGAGAATTGAGGAAGGAAGCGGGGAAATCGTTCCTTTCGATCGAACTGAGAACAGAAGCATGAAAAGAGTAAGGATACGCGCATGAAAAAAACTGAGAATACGCGCATGAAAAAGAATCGCGGGCCCCGTCGGACGGACGGTCTTATGCTGGAACTGGTCAAGGTCCTCTTTATCTTCTCTGTCGCGGATGAAGCCCTGCTCTGCGTGGCGGCGGCCTGGACGGGCGATCTGTCGCTGATGCCGTGGATGACGGCGCTGCTCCTGATTCCGGTCTATTCCGTGCTGGCCCTTCGCTTTGTCCGGAATTTCTTCGGTTTTCTGTTTCTTCATCTCCTTCTGTTCGCGGTGCCCCTTCTCTATCCGGACGTCGTGAGCAGGATTCTCGCGGCCCTGTTTGTCATCGCGGATATCCTTTATATCTATGTGCGCCGCCTCACCGGATCGAACGAGCCGATGAGCTTTTCGATGACGATGGTTGCCTTCGGACTGGCCGCCGTACTCTATTTCGCGGCGCCGGCCCTGAAAATCGAATTTGTGCGGCCGACGCTTTCCGTGCTGTTCCTTTTGCAGCTGACGGCCTATCTGGTGTACTTTCACCAGAATAACGTCCGGGAAACGCTGGCGATACAGGAGGAGGACCGGAACCAGTCTTTAGGAAAGATTCACAGTTTTAACAACCGGATTCTCCTTGCTTTTGTGCTGGTGATGCTGCTTTTGGTCGGAGCCGGTCTTATCTTTCGTCTGGACGTGGTTCTGGCCGAAATCGGACACCTGCTGTTCACGGGGTTCAAGGCGCTGATCCGTCTCCTCTTCCGCGGCGGGTCCGAGGACGAGGAGAGCGGCGAGGTGCCGAAGGAGACAGTGCCGGACGGAGGCGGCGGGCCTCTTCTGCCCGCCGACGATACGGAGCCGTTTCTAATATGGAAAATTCTCGAAGCGGCTGCCGTCGTGGTCACAGCCGTCTTGATTCTTGCCGGTATTTGTTATATCCTGTATAAGTTCTATAAGAAATTCACAGAGGGACGCGTCGAGGAGTCGCAGCAGGCGGATTACAGGGAAACGACGGTTTTCCTCGAAAGGGTAAAACGGGAGAAAAAGGAGCGCAGACCCTTCAGGGAGTATTTCATTCTGAGCAATGAACAGAAGGTGCGGCGTCTGTATAAAAAACGGATTGAAAAGCAGATCAGGGCCGGCGTCAAGGTGGAGCCGTCCCGGACCGTGCAGGAGATCCGCGCGCTGCTGCCGCAGGAGGACCTTGCGAAGATCAGCGAGGTCTATGAAAAGGCCCGCTATTCCGGTCAGCCGGTCAGCCGGGAGGAGCTTCGGAGCGCGGAGACATAGGAAACCGGCGGGATGCAAAAAGAAAGGAATGGAGAAAAGAATGGAAAGGAATCAGGACGCGGGGATGGACAAGAACCATGAAATCGCGGAACGGATGCGGGACCTTCGTGAAATCATGGAAATGTCCGTGGAAAAAGTCGCGCAGGCCCTTCGAATTACGCCGGAGGAGTACCGCGCCTATGAAAGCGGGGACGTCGAGCTGCATGTCAGCATTATGTCGGACTTCTGCAATCTGATGAACATCGATCTGACGGATCTGCTGACCGGGAAATCGGCAAAGCTCCATCAGTTTACGGTGGTGCGCGCCGGCGAGGGCGTCGGCACGGACCGCAACAAGGCGTACAAGTATCACAATCTGGCGTATAATTTCGTCAACCGTAAAATGGACCCGTTTCTGATCGAGGTTGAACCGACGGATTCGGACGAAATTCCGATGAGCGTGCACAGCGGACATGAGTATCACTATTGTCTGAAAGGACAGTTTCTGATGCGGATCGGACAGCATGACAAGATCAACAGCGAGGGCGATTCCGTGTATTTTGATTCCATGACGCCGCACGGCATGAAAGCTCTTGGCAATGAAACCGCGAAGATTCTGGTTACCATTGCCCAGTAAATAAACTATAAACAGGGAGAAAAGAAATGCGATTTTTGGACCGTTTTTGCCGCTCGGATTATGCGTCCGACGAGGAGTTTCGTGAAAATTTCAGACTGCATATTCCGGACCGTTTTAATTTTGCCTACGACGTGATCGACGCTTTGGCGGAGGAATCGCCGGATAAGAAGGCGCTGATCTGGTGCAATGACAAGGGGGAGGAGAGGATTTTTACCTTCAAGGAGATCGCCCTGCTTGCGTCGCAGTCCGCGAACGCGCTGTATTCCATGGGGATTCGCTGCGGCGACCGTGTGCTTTTGATCCTGAAGCGGCGCTACCAGTTCTGGTATATCATGATGGGTATGCATAAGCTGGGCGCTACGCCGATTCCCGCGACCCATCTGCTTACGGGGAAGGACATCGCCTACCGCATCGAGGCGGCGGATGTGAAAATGGTGCTCTGCACGGGGGGTCCGGACGACGATCAGGTGATAGAGCATGTGAACGAAGGCGTGAAAAAGACGCAAAGAGAGATAATCCGCGCCTGTATCTGCGGACAAAGAGAAGGATATATCGATTTCGACCGGGCCGTGGAAGAAGCCTCGGACTTCTTCCCCAGAGAGCGGTTTGACGAGGCGTATAAACCGGAACACTACAGCCTGATGTATTTCACCTCCGGAACGACGGGTATGCCGAAGATGGTGTCGCACGACTATCTGTATCCGCTGGGCCATATTCAGACGGCGGCTTTTTGGCAGGACCTGCGGCCGGACGACATTCATTTTACGATGTCGGACACCGGCTGGGGGAAATGCGCCTGGGGCAAGCTGTACGGCCAGTGGATTTGCGAAGCGGCCATATTTGTCTATGATTACGAGCACCGCTTCCCGCCGCTCGAGGTGGCGAAGATGATCGAAAAGTACAGGATCACGACCTTTTGCGCGCCGCCTACGGTGTACCGGTTCATCGTGCAGGAGGACCTTAAGGGCATCGACCTGTCCTCCCTCAGGGCGTCTTTCGTGGCGGGCGAACCGCTGAACCCCGAGGTTTACAACAAGTGGAAGGACCTGACGGGCCTCAAAATGCGCGAGGGCTTCGGACAGACGGAGACGACGGTCATTGTGTACAATTCGGTCTGGATGGAGCCGAAGCCCGGTTCGATGGGCCGTCCGGCGCCGCTTTTCGGCGTTACGGTCCTGAACGATGAAGGAAAGCCCTGCGAGATCGGCGAAGAGGGGGAAATCTGCGTCCGCGTCGCCGAAGGACGTCCCGCCGGACTGTTCGTCTGCTATCACAATGACGACGACCTGATGTCCCGCTCGATTTACGACGGGTATTATCACACAGGCGATCAGGTCTGGGTGGATGAAGACGGATACTACTGGTTCATCGGCCGGGCGGACGACGTGATCAAGTCGTCCGGGTACCGAATCGGACCCTTTGAGGTCGAAAGCGCGCTCCTCGAACATCCCGCCGTTGTGGAAACCGCGATTACGGCGGTGCCGGACCCGATCCGCGGGCAGATCGTTAAGGCCAGCGTGATTCTCGCGAAAGGCTATACAGGTTCGCCGGAGCTGGTCAAGGAGCTGCAGGATCACGTCAAACGGGTGACCGCGCCGTATAAATATCCCCGTATCGTGGAATTTGTGGATGAACTCCCCAAGACCATCAGCGGGAAAATCCGCCGCGTGCAGATTCGGGAAGAGGCGCAGAAGGCGCGCGCGCGCTTTGAGAGTTGATTTGGCCGCAGGAAAATACGGATGGAATCGATAAGCGTACTTTTATGGGATATTGACGGGACAATTCTGGATTTTCGGGCAGCCGAGAAGAACTCCCTCCGGCAGGGCTTTGCCGCCTTTGGCCTCGGCGACTGCGACGACGCGATGGTCGCCCGCTATTCCGCGATCAATAAAGCGTACTGGGCGCGGCTTGAGCGGGGGGAATTAGACAAGAAGCAGGCGCTGGAGGGGCGGTTCCGCGATTTCCTTGCGGGCGAAGGGTTAAGGACGGACATCGTCCCGGCGTTTAACGACAGCTATCAGCTCAATCTGGGCAACACGATATGTTTTATCGACGACGCCTACGAGCTGCTCCTCTCGCTGCGGGGCAGGGTGCGGCAGTACGGCGTAACCAACGGGACGCGGATTGCCCAGAAGAACAAGCTGCGCCGTTCCGGACTGGACAGGGTCTTTGACGGCGTGTTCATCTCCGACGAAATAGGCTTTGAAAAACCGATGCCCGGCTTTTTCGATTTTGTCCTGCAGCGGATTGCGCCCGCCGGCAAAAAGGAAGTCATGATCATCGGCGACTCGCTGGGAAGCGACATTCTGGGCGGCAATAACGCGGGGATTCTGTGCTGCTGGTACAATCCGGAGCACGAGGAGCGGCCTGCCTCTCTGCGCATCGATTACGAAATCGACGATCTGCGCAAAATCCGTACGATCCTCTAAGAGAGGGATCTTTTGCGCGGGACGTTAAAAAAATAAAGGAAAGAGGAATTTATCATGAAAGCATGTGTAATTCAGCCTCCATTTTCGACCGATTACGCCCGTTCCGACGAATTGTTCCGCTGGGAGATGGAAGCGCTTGACCGCTGCGATGACAGCATGGACCTGATCGTGATGCCGGAAGGGTCCGACGCGCCCTGTCTTACGTCCTCCGAGGCGGAGCGGGCGGAAAGCTTCCGCCGCTACAACGGACCGATTCTTAAAAAGGCGGCCGAGACCGCCAGACGCTGCGGGGCGGTCCTCTGCATCAACGCCGTCTCCAAAGAAGAAACGGGCTGCAGGAATACCACCTATGCCTTTAACCGCGAGGGCGAACTGGTCGGAAAATATTATAAGCAGCATTTGACGCCGGGCGAGGTTGCCTGTCCGGACATCGATTCTTCCTACACGTTTGAGTACGAACCGGTTACGGTTTTCGAGATCGACGGGCTGCGCTATGGGTTTCTCACCTGCTACGACTTCTATTTTTACGAGGAGTTCGCCCGGATGGCGCGGCAGAAGCTGGATATCATCATCGGATGCTCGAGGCAGCGCACCGATACGCACGACGCTCTGGAGACGATCTGCAAATTCTGCGCCTATAATACGAACGCGTATCTTGTCCGCGCGTCCGTCAGCATGGGCGAAGATTCGCCGCTCGGCGGCGTCAGCTGCATTGTCGCGCCCACAGGGGAAATCCTTGCCAACATGAAGAGCCGGGCCGGCATGGCGACGGCGGAGTTCGATCCGCATGAAAAGTATTATAAGCCCGCGGGCTTTGGCAATCCGCCGGCCGCGCATTATGAGTACATTGAACAGGGACGCCGGCCGTGGAAGTACCGGCAGGCCGGGAGCGCCATCATTAAATCGGACGATCTCATGCCCTATCCCCGTGTCTGCGCGCACCGGGGCTTCAACACCGTCGCGCCGGAAAACAGTCTGCCCGCGTACGGCGCGGCCATCGCGCTTGGAGCGGAGGAGATCGAGTTCGACCTCTGGGCGACGACGGACGGCGAGATCGTGTCGATTCACGACGATCGGCTGGACCGGGTGTCCAACGGCACCGGGCTTGTGTACGAATCCAGCTACGAGGAACTGACGCAGTACGACTTCGGCGTCAAATTCAGCGAAGCCTACCGGGGCCTTCGCATTTTGAAGTTCGAGGATATCCTTAAAAAATTCGCCGGTCAGGTGATCATGAATATCCATATTAAAGAGCGGGAGCCGTATGACGAGGCGATTCTGAAGAAGATCATCGCGCTTATTCGGGAATACGACTGTGAAAAATATGTGTATTTCATGACGTCGGATTCCATTCAGCGGCAGCTTGCTAATCTGGCGCCGGATATTCACCGCTGCTGCAGCGCCGGGTCTACGCACGAGGAAGGCGCCCGGATTGTGGAACGGGCGATTGCGCTTGGGTGCGAAAAGCTGCAGTTTGTGTCATGGGAGCCTTTTACGCAGGAGATGGTGGATAAGGCGCACGAAAACGGCATCCGCTGCAATCTCTGCCAGGTGGATAAGCCGGAGGACGTCGAAAAATACCTCAAGATGGGTATTGATACGATTATGACCAACGATTATCAGCGGATCGCGGATCAGGTACGGAAGTTCTGCGGGAAATAAAGCGGCTGGACGGAGCGGTTCCGCAGAACCCGCGGGAAATAAATCACCGGGACGGAGCGGTTTCGCAGAACCCGCGGGAAATAAAGCGGCTGGACGGAACGGTTTCGCAGAAGAGGAGAGGCAATGAGCGTTATTACATTTGTGTGCGCGGGGCAGATGAATTCCGCCCTGACGTGTCCGGCTTTTGAAAACGGGCACGAGGTCCGTCTGGTCGGTTCGCCGCTGGACGGGGCGATCATCGAACGCCTGCGGAAGGACAACTATCATCTTACACTTAAGAGAACGCTTCATGACGGAATTCAGTATTATCCGATCGAGGAACTGCGGGAGGCGC
>CAYUPA010000032.1:0-11587 GCA_964446565.1 uncultured Lachnospiraceae bacterium | reverse complement strand
GCACCGTATCGGACGTAATCGCGGCGCCCTCTGCGCTTTCCGCCGCCATGGATGCCGCGCTTGGCGGCGCTGTGCAGAACATCATCGTCGAGGATCAGGAGACCGCGAAACAGCTGATCGCAATTCTCAGGAGCCGCAATGCCGGGCGGGCGACCTTTCAGCCGATGGATGTGGTTACGGGCCGCGATCACGGACGGGAGGAAGAGGAAATCAAGCGTGCTCCGGGCGTCATCGGCTTTGCCGATACGCTGCTTCGCTGTGAAAAGCCCTATCAGGGGATTATCAGCCGTCTCCTCGGCAATGTGATCGTCGTAAGGACCTTTGACGACGGGGCCGCTCTTGCAAGAAAATACAATCGATTCTACCGCGTAGTGACCCTGCGGGGAGACCTTTTTAATCTCGGCGGCTCAATCACGGGCGGGAGCGCAGGCGGCGCGGGCGGGAAGAACAGTTCCATTTTAAGCCGCCGCGGCGAACGGGAGGACCTTGCGAAGCGCCTGTCGGATAAGAGGACCGAGAGCGAAGCCCTTCAGCAGGAGGTCTCCCGGATGGCAAAGGAACGCGAAACCCTTGCCGCCGAGGCGGAGAGGCTGCGCGCCGCGCAGGAAAAACAGAAGGAAAGCCTGATGAACAGCCGGCAGGAGGAGGCGCAGCTTCGATTCGTGCTGGAACAGGTAACCCGGCAGGATGAACTGACGGAACGCGAACATCAGGCGTCGTCCGCTCTGATCGAGGAGCAGCAGGGGGAGCTTGCCGCTCTGAAGGAGGAAGAAGCGCGCCTTCGGAAACAGGAGGCCGAGGAGAGGCTGCTTCTGCAGAGCCTAAAATCCGACCACGAGAGCCTTCGCAGCGCGCAGGATGAAATTCGGGCGCGGATGATGCAAAGCAGGATCGACAGCAACGCCATTCTGCAGCAGCAGACTGCGCTCGAAAAAACGCTCAGGTGGGAGTACGGCGAGATAGAATCCCTGCGCTCCGAAACAGACAGGCTCCTTCAAAATATCTCCGAGGCCAGGGAGAAGAGCCGGCAGCTGCAGGAAAAACTTGCGGAAAATGAGGTTCTGCAGGCGAAGTACGGGCGGCGCATCGAAGAGCTTACCGCGAAGGCGGCTCTTCTCAAAACGGAAAAGAGTGAGAAGGACCGTCTGCGGGAGAAGAGCATCGAGGATTCCGAAGAGACAATCCGGACGTACAGCGGCCTTGAGAAGGAGCAGGTCCGCCTCGAGGCCGCCTCCGTGCGCGCCAAAAAGGAACTGTCCCAGCTGCAGGATCAGATCTGGGAGAAATACGAACTCACGTACAACGCCGCCCTGTCGATGGAGCGCGGGGACCTCGGCGGCAAGGCGGAGCGCGCAAAGAGAATCGCCCAGCTGCGGGAGGCGCTCAGCGCCCTTGGCAGCGTCAACCTTGCGGCGATTGAGGAATACGCGGCCTTATCGGAGCGCTGCGCGATGGAAAAACAGCAGCGGGACGACATCATCAAGGCGGAGGCGAATCTGAATCAGATCATCCGGCAGCTTACGAAGCGGATGGAGGAGCAGTTTGTCATTGGATTCCGCCGGATTGCGGACTCGTTTAACAGCGTTTTTCAGACGCTTTTCGGCGGCGGCAAAGGGATTCTCACTCTTGGCGAGGACGGCGGCGTTCTTGACTGCGGCATCGAAATCATCGCCCAGCCGCCGGGAAAGAAGCTGCAGAATATGATGCTGCTGTCGGGCGGCGAGCGGGCGCTTACGGCGATCGCGCTGCTGTTTGCCATTCAGCAGCTGAATCCCGCGCCGTTCTGCGTTCTGGACGAAATCGAAGCGGCGCTCGACGACGCCAATGTCGCGCGGTTCGCGGACTATCTCAAAAGCCTTTGCGATAAGACGCAGTTCATCGTGATTACGCACCGAAAAGGAACGATGGAAGCGGCGAACCGGATGTACGGCGTAACGATGGAAGAAAAGGGCATTTCAAAATGCTTTTCCATACAATTTCAGAAATCGGATGAAATGGAGTGGATGAAAAATGGGACTGTTTGATAAGCTGAAAAAAGGACTGACCAAAACCCGCAACCATATTCTCGGCAACATAGAAGCGCTGTTCGGCGCCTATGACGAGGTGAACGACGAGTTTTTCGACGACCTCGAGGAATCCCTGATTCTGGCCGATCTGGGCATGGAGACGGTGACGGAGCTTGTGGACGGCCTTCGAAAGGAGGCGAGGGAAAGGCGGCTTAAAAAGCCGGCCGAGGTCTATGATCTGCTGAAGGACGAGATCAGAGAGCGGATGAAGGGCGCCGCGCAGCCGGTCATCGAAGAGGGAAAGCAGAATGTCATTCTGGTGATCGGCGTAAACGGCGTCGGGAAGACGACGACAATCGGAAAGCTGGCGGCCCAGTTCGTTTCGGAGGGGAAAAAGGTTCTCCTCGCGGCGGCGGATACCTTCCGCGCGGCGGCGATCGATCAGCTTGCCGTCTGGGCGGAGAGGTCCGGCGCGGACCTTATCGCGCATCAGGAGGGCGCGGACCCCGGCGCCGTGATCTACGACGCCTGCGCGGCGGCAAAAGCCCGGGGGACGGACGTGCTGATCTGCGATACCGCAGGACGGCTGCATAATAAAAAGAATCTGATGGAGGAGCTGCGGAAGATACACCGTATTCTGGAGAGAGAGATGCCGGAGGCCCATAAGGAAGTCCTGCTGGTGGTGGACGGCACGACCGGACAGAATGCGCTGCAGCAGGCGAAGATGTTTCAGGAGGTCGCCCCGCTGACGGGGCTGATTCTGACCAAGCTGGACGGAACCGCGAAGGGCGGGGTCGTGATCAGCATCGCCTCGCAGATGCAGATTCCTGTTAAATACATTGGCGTAGGCGAAGGCATCGAGGACCTGCAGCCCTTCGATCCGGATCAGTTTGCCGAGGCGCTGTTTGCGAAAGACGACGGGACGGAAGCATGAAAACGCCTTCTTTTTTCAGCCGGCTTCTGCGAGGGGAGGGCGGGACGATGCTCCGGTTTCTTCTTGTCGGCGTGGTCAACACGATCGTAGGCACCGCGATCATGTTTATTCTTTACAATGTCTGCGGCCAGTCCTATTGGGTCTCCTCGGCGGCCAATTACATTCTGACGAGCATCCTCTCGTATTTTCTGAACAAACGGTTTACGTTTCGGAGTAAGGGCCGTTCCGTTTCGGAGGCGCTACGCTTTTTTCTTTCCATCGCGGTCTGCTATTTGCTTGCGTACGGCATCGCGAAGCCGGCGGTCCGTATGCTGCTTTCCGGAAAAAGCGAGGCGCTGCGCGACAACGCGGCGATGCTCGCCGGGATGTGCCTCTTTACCGTATTTAACTATATCGGGCAGCGGTTCTTCGCCTTTCGCAGGCGCCGTCAGGACCCTGCGCGGTAAAGGTCCCGCTCTTTTACGGCGCGGCGGCGGGAAACGGCCGCGTGAGCCTTTTCCGTTATGCGCGGCACGAAAAACGGCCGCGCGGCGCATTTCACAGCGGCGGCTTGTTTTTGCTGAAAAAATATGGTAAGATTTGGAAAAAGAAAAACGGGGGACCGCGAATGAAACGAATTTGGATTCTTTTTTTTGTTTTTCTGCTGGGCCTGCTGCCCTTCGGCGGATGCCGTCCGGCGGAGAAGGTCACGGCGGAAAGCGTCCTCGGCAGGGCGCGGGAAACGATGGAGAGCGTTACGTCTCTGTCGGCCGCGCTGTCGCTCACAATGGAGCTGTCCTACGATCTGTCCGAAGTGCTGGATTCGGAGGGAAGCAACGCGGTGCCTGCGCGAATGGACATGAATATGAACATGGACGTGATGGAAGAACCGTTCGCGATGCACATGGATGCGGCGCTTGCCATGGAAGCGGCGGACAGCCTGCAGAATATGACGTATGAAATGTACGCGGTGTCCGGGAACGGAGGGGTTACCCTCTACAACACGGGGACCGAAGGCGGATGGTATACCAGTACGCTGGATGATACAGGAAGCCTCACAGAGTTTACGGACTCTGTGCGCCTTGCCGCAGGCCTTTCCGGGAGCGCGGGCGATTCCTTTACGCTTGCGGACAATCCGCAGCCGCTTAACGGGAAGGACGTTTATGTGCTGAACGGAACCATTACGGGTTCCGCCCTGCAGGATATGCTGAACAGTATCGGCGAACTCAGGGAAGCGCTCGGAACGGACTTCTATTTTGACGGCGCGGAGGCAGAAATTGCATATTCCGTCTATAAAGATTCCTTCAGGCCGGCCCGTCTGGAACTGGAGATGACCGATTTTGAAAGAAGCGGCGCGGAGACTGCCGGCATCACGGTGGACGGCGTCCGGATGACCTATGACTTTACGTCGTTTAACGACCTTACGTCGATTACACCTCCGGGCGACGTGACGAGCGCGGCCGTGCAGGCGGAGAACGAGGAGGCCTCGTTTCTTGCTCCGTTTGCAAATCTGAATCCGCTCGGCGATCAGTCCGGGCAGAGCGGCGAGGGGGATGCGCTTATCGGAACGGAAGACGCCGCGGCGCGGTTTATTACGGCGACGGCCGAGACGCCGAATACGGTGGGCGGCGATTTTGCGCTGACCTATTCCCTGGCGTCCGACGGCTCCTATTATGAGATCGGGGTCCGGGTGACCGGCGTTGCGCGCGGCGCGGAGGCGGACGAAATCGCAAACCGGTATAACGTGAACGGCGAGTATTTTTCCGGCCTGCATGAGAATCTGGAGTACGGAGCGGTCACCTACGAGGTTTTCGTGCCCGCTGATTTCCCGGAAACGTTTAACGGCGTGGAATTCTATCTGACGGACCCGAACGGAAGCTATTTTGAAAGGGATTATAATTACAACGATATGTACTGGGTCGTCACGGCGGACACAAGCGGCCTCTATGTGAATCCGGGCGAAATCGGCACCGGCGTCGCGCTCTTTACCATTGAAAAGGACTGTGATGACTACATGTTTGAAATCGGCGATTCCTGGTCCAACGAGACCTACGTAAGGGTGCGGGGATAAGAGCTTCGTATATAAAAAAAGCCGCGCTTTCGCGGGAATGAAAGCACGGCATGGCGTTATACGTTGAACCGGAACTCCACGACGTCGCCGTCCGCAATGACGTAGTCCTTGCCTTCGGACCGGAGAAGGCCCTTTTCCCGGGCGGCCGCGAGAGAACCGCAGGCAATCAGGTCCTCGTAGGATACGACCTCCGCGCGTATGAAGCCCCGTTCAAAGTCGGAGTGAATTTTGCCGGCGGCCTGCGGCGCCAGCGTGCCTTTTACGATTGTCCAGGCGCGCGTCTCTTTTTTGCCGGCAGTCAGATAGCTGATGAGCCCGAGCAGATCGTAGCCCGCGGCAATCAGGCGGCCAAGGCCGGTATCGTGCAGCCCCAGTTCTTCAAGGTAGACCGCTCTGTCCTCTTCGTCCAGTTCGCCGATTTCTTCCTCGATGCGGGCGCAGACGACAAAGACTTTCTCGCCATTTTCCGCGGCGTAGCCGCGGACGGCCTGTACATAGGCGCTGTTCGCTCCGTCCTCCGCAAGATCGCCCTCGGCCACGTTGGCGGCGTAAATAACGGGCTTGGCGGTCAGAAGCTCGAAGGAATCGAAGAGGGTCTGTTCCTCTTCGGAGAGATTCAGATTTCGCGCGCGCTGCCCAGTCTCCAGAACGCGCTTCACCTTTTCGATAAGCTGCAGTTCCGCGAGCGCGGACGGGTCCGCTTTGGCGGCCCTGCCCGCCTTTGCCTGACGCCGTTCAAGCGTCTCCAGATCGGAGAAAATCAGTTCCAGATTGACCGTTTCGATGTCGCGCACCGGATCGATGGAACCCTCGACGTGAACGATGTCGTCGTCCTCAAAACAGCGGACGACATGCACGAGAGCGTCGACCTCGCGGATGTGTCCCAGAAACTGATTGCCGAGGCCCTCGCCTTTGCTGGCGCCCTTTACAAGCCCGGCGATATCGACGAACTCGACGATCGCGGGCGTCGTTTTGTCCGAATCGTACATCGCCGCGAGAACATCCAGCCGTTTGTCCGGAACGACGGCGACGCCGACGTTCGGTTCGATCGTGCAGAAAGGATAGTTGGCCGCGGCGGCGGCCCCGGCCTTGGTCAGACAGTTAAACAGCGTGCTTTTGCCCACATTGGGCAGTCCGATGATTCCCAGTTTCATTTTCGCAGGTTCTCCTCTTCTTGCGTCCCTGAACCGCGGCGGACGGAAATGGATGAAAGTATCGGACCTCATCATACCATAAAGCTGCTTTTTGCTCAACAGTTTTTTCACAGGAAAGGAAGGAATTCACATGCCGGATGTATGGTTTCCCCATTTGGGAATCAAAATTTCAACTCTCGATCCCGTCGCGTTTTCCGTCTTCGGAATCGACATCGCCTGGTACGGGATTTTTATCGCGCTGGGCGTCGTCTGCGGATACGGCCTCGCGGCGCTTGTCGCGAAGCGGACGGGACAGAAAGCGGAGTTTTATCTGGATTTTCTCATTTACGCCCTGATCTTTTCCGTGATCGGCGCAAGACTGTACTATGTGATCTTTTCGTGGGATCAATATAAGGACAATCCCCTGCAGATTCTCAATCTCCGGCAGGGCGGTCTCGCGATTTACGGCGGTGTGATCGCCGCGGTTCTGACCGCGGTCGTCTACAGCCGCATCAAAAAATACAGCTTCCTGCTTCTCGCGGATACCGCGATCCCCGGGCTTGCGCTCGGCCAGGCCATCGGGCGGTGGGGCAATTTCTTCAATCAGGAGGTCTTCGGCGGATATACGGACGGGCTGTTCGCCATGCGCCTCAATGTGGAGACCGCGGCCTATACGACGCCGGAACTGATGCAGCATGTCATCTCCGAAGGCGGCGTCGACTATATTCAGGTCCAGCCGACTTTTCTGTATGAATCGGCGTGGTGCCTGCTTCTTGCGATCCTTCTGGTGGTTTTGTGGAAGTTCCGGAAGTTTCCGGGTGAAATTTTCTGCGCCTATTTTATCGGATACGGAATCGAACGCTTTATCGTTGAAGGAATCCGCACGGACCAGCTGATGCTCTGGGGTACTTCGATTCCGGTTTCCCAGCTTCTTTCCTTCGTTCTGGTCGTTGGAGGCGTCGTAGCGGCGCTTCTGCTTCTTCGAAAGGAGAAAAAACATCCCACCCTGGCGCGGAACAGGAAGGGCGTTTCCGCATCCGAGGCGGCGCCGCCCGATGCGGAGGACTGACAAAGAGCGGGTTTCCTGAAACGGGAAATCCGTTCTTTTTTTGCGCCTTGCGTCCACGGAAGCCTTCCCCGCCGGCACCCCGTTTCGAGCCTGCGGGGAAATTCATTTTTAAAATCCGAAAAAAAGCCTTGCCAAGGGAGGGGACGCGTATTATAATGGGAACACATGGGAGAAAATGGAGGATTATGGAGAGCTTGTCAGGAAAGGTGGTGACAAAGAATGTTCTACGGGAAGTTCCGGCACAGTATCGACGATAAGGGACGGCTGATCGTTCCTTCGAAGTTCCGGGAACAGCTCGGAGCCTTATTCTTTGTCACGACCGATCTGTGGAGGCAGGAGAACCAGAAACGGCTGTATGTCTACCCCCAGGAGACGTTCTTCGAACTCCGGGATAAGCTTCGGACTCTTCCAAGAGACGAGGAGACCCGAAAATTTCTTCTCCAGTATTTCTCCAATGTGCAGGATACGTCCCTCGATAAGCAGGGGCGCGTTCTCATCGATGCGGACCTGCGTGACTACGCGCATCTTGAGAAAGATGTCGTTTTCGTCGGCATGGATGAACACATCGAAATATGGAACAAAGACGATTGGGATGCCTACAACAACACTGATTCTGGAAAGATGGGCGCTGCGCTGGCCGAAAGCTTGGGAGCTTTGGGGATATAAATAGATTAAAACGAAGGTGAGAGCGTGGAATACAGGCATGTGTCCGTGTTGCTGAATGAGTGTATCGACGGGCTGAGAGTGACCGGTTCCGGCACTTATGTGGACGGGACACTGGGCGGAGCCGGTCACACCGAAGAAATCTGCCGCCGGCTGACAGAGGGAGGCAGGCTGATCGGTATCGATCAGGACGAGGAAGCGATCAAATGCGGCCTCGAGCGCCTCGCGCCCTATAAAGATAAGGTGACGCTTGTGCGCAGTAATTTTTCAAATTTTAACGCGATTATGAAGGACCTTCATATCGAAGGGGTTGACGGCATCCTGCTGGACCTCGGCGTTTCTTCCAGACAGCTGGACGAGGCGGACAGAGGTTTTTCCTATCAGAAGGACGCTCCGCTCGATATGCGGATGGATCAGAGACAGACTTTAACCGCCCATCAGGTGGTCAACGAGTACAGCGAGGATGCGCTTGCGGATGTAATCCTGCGGTACGGGGAGGAACGCTGGGCGAGGCGGATCAGCCGGTTTATCGTGGAGGAGCGGAAACATAAGCCGATCGAAACGACGGGAGAACTCGTCCGCGTCATCAAACGGGCCGTACCGTCCGGCGCGCGGCAGGAGGGTCCGCATCCGGCGAAACGGACGTTTCAGGCGCTGCGCATCGAGGTCAACGGGGAACTTCGGATTTTGGAGCCGGCGCTCCGCGATATGGTCGAATTTCTGCGTCCGGGAGGGCGTCTGTGCGTTGTGACGTTTCATTCTCTGGAGGACCGCGTTGTCAAGCAGACGCTGCACGATCTTGAAAATCCCTGCGTTTGCCCGAAGGAATTTCCGGTCTGCGTCTGCGGGCGCAAGCCGAAAGTCCGCGTGGTCAATCGGAAGCCGGTCGTGCCGAACGGAGCGGAAATAGAAAGAAACCCCAGGTCGCGAAGCGCGAAGCTGCGGATCGCGGAACGCGTTTAGATTGGTTCAGAAAACGGGAGGTGAGCGGTATGAGCCGGAGTTCGCTCGACAGTTTTTTTTCGGAGACGTCGGCGGATGATTTTTTTGCGGAACGAAATCAGAGGGAATCTTTTCTGGATTCCGTAACGGTGGATTTCTTTTCGGAGCGGTCTGTCCGAACGGCTGAGGAGGCGGGTCTCGCCCTGCAGCCGGAAACGGTTCCGAAACGCCGTCCTCTTCCGGAAATAAAGCCGGACATTCATGTCCTTCCAGGGCACGAAGGCGCGCGAAAAAAGAAGCGGGACGCCAGCAAGGCGGTTTTCGCGGTCTGTGCGCTTGCCTTTCTGCTGGGAAGCCTCGGCATCATTACATCTTATTCCGAGGTCTACGCGAAACAGGCGCGGATCCGGGAGCTGAATCAGGAACTCGACGCGATCCGGCAGGAGACGGTGATGCTCACGGAGAACCCGGTTCAGGACGTGGATATGAACGAGGTTTATCAGTATGCGACAGATGAACTGGGAATGGTCGAGGCAAGCGGCGAGGCGACGTCGTTTATCAAGGTTCAGGATCGCAGCCGCACAGAGGTAATGGACGAGGCGGAGAAGGAAGAGACCCGGGTGACGATTCACTGGTTCTCATAAACAAACATGGAATGACGAGCCGCGAAAACCGGAGGGATCCGGCCCTAAGCGGCTTTATTGCTTATAAAGCGGACCGCAGGTCCGCTGTGCAAAGAAGGGATCGCTATGGCATCGTACCACAGAAACCGCTCGCGCAGGGAAAAAATGCAGCATTCCGTCATGATGATTTTTTTCGTTCTGGCGGCGCTGCTTGTTTGCGTATACGGACGGGTGATCTGGATTAAAGTGGTCCATGGGGAAGAGTATGAAGCAGCCGCCGAACGGCAGCAGATTTCCCAGACGGACGTGGAGATTCCGGCGCTCAGGGGCACGATTTACGATACCAGGGGACAGGTGATGGCGGAGAGTCTCCGCGTGTACAACGTGGTTCTGGACTGCAAAGCCATACAGGAGTCGTCACAGGCCCTGCAGGAATCGACCGTGGAAACCCTTGCCGGAGTGCTGGGAATCGGGGAAGATGTTCTTCGCGTATATCTGGGGCCGGAGTACGCGGACGACCGGTACGAACTGGTAAAGGACGGAAAAGGCATTTCGACGGCGCAGATGGAGAAGCTGAAGCAGGCCCAGAACGAAGGCAGCGCCGTGGGAATCTGGTTCGAAGACGACGAGAACCGTTATTATCCGAACGGCTCGCTCATGGCGCACGTTCTGGGATTTAACGGCGCCTACGGCGTAGAACGGTTCTATGACGAAGAGCTTCGCGGAACGAACGGCCGGCAGATGATTACCGTGAACTCCGCCGGGAGTTTCGTGGAGGAGTCCGCGCCCGCGCGGGACGGAGACAGCCTGACGCTGACCCTGGATGCGACGATTCAGTATTATATGGAAAAAGCGCTTGCGGACGGCGTGAATCAATATGGCGCGATTCAGGGATGGGCGGTCGCCATGGACCCTAAAACCGGGGCCGTTTTCGGGCTTGCCAAAGTACCGACTTTCGATTTGAACGAGCCGACAAAGGTCAGCTCCGTTTCCGAGCATTTTACGGAACAGTACGGAACCCCGGACAGCAATACAAGCTATTATCAGCAAGTCTGGAAAAACTCCGTCATTACGGACACCTACGAGCCCGGTTCCACGTTTAAGCCGATTTTCGCCTCCTCGGCGCTGGAGGAAGCGGTTTTCGGCGTCGGGACAACTTTCCTGTGCGAGGGCACACTCAACTATTACGACCGGGAATTTCAGTGCGCGTATAAGGAACGGCACGGCGTCGAGACGATCCGGGAGATCATCGCCAATTCCTGCAACATCGGAATGCTGCAGATCAGCGCCCAGATGGGAGTGGACCGCTGGATTCGGTATCAGGACGCCTTCGGGATCGGGCAGAAAAGCGGCATCGATCTGCCTGAGGAGGTCAGCGCCTCGTCTCTCGTCTACGGCGAATCCATGTATCCGGTGGAGCTTGCGACCGTCTCCTTCGGCCAGGGCTTCAACGTAACGCCGATTCAGCTGATTACCGCGTTTTCTGTCGTTATCAACGGCGGCGAACTGGTCAGACCCTATGTGGTGCAGCAGATTGCCGACGCGGCCGGGAACGTGATTGAGAGAAACACAAAAGAAGTGGTCCGTTATTCGATTTCCAAAGAAGTATCGGATACGATGCGCGGCTTCCTCGAGGCGGTCGTCAGCGAAGGCACGGGAGCCGGCGCGCATGTCGAAGGCTATTCCATCGGCGGCAAGACCGGAACCGCGCAGAAGGGGAACTATGAGGAAGAACGCTATATCTGCTCCTTTATCGGATTTACGCCGGTCGAGGACCCGAAGATCGTCCTGCTCGTCGTTCTGGACGAACCGGAGGAAGCGAGCAGCAATCAGCCGTCCGAAATCGCCGCGAACATATTTTCCGAAATTCTTCCGTATATGAACATTTATCCGGATCAGGCATCGTGACGGGAACATGAATCCGGAGCGGGTTTCGTAACGGAAACAGGGATCCGGAGCGGATTTCATGACAAAGCGGCCGCCGGGCGGGAAAGGAATTCGAAACGATGGAAAGCATGACGCTAAGGGAGGTTGCGGAGGCTGTAAACGGTACGCTCGAACCGCAGTCCGCGGATACACGGCGAATCGATGCGGTCGAGACCGATTCCAGAGAGGTTCGCGGGGGCGCGCTGTTTCTTCCGCTCATAGGAGACCATGCCGACGGCCA
>CAYUPA010000031.1:1227-11773 GCA_964446565.1 uncultured Lachnospiraceae bacterium | reverse complement strand
GCCCCGGACCGCCAGAAGCCCTGCGGATCGGTACGAACCCCGGACCGCGCGAAGGCCGGGAACCGATTCAAGAAACAGGGGACAGCCCGCGGACCGGTACGGCGCGCCGCGTCCCCGTTATGGATATTATTCCGATCTTTCCCGCGACTTTTTTGAGGACGACAGAAGGCAGCAGGCAAGGCGTCCGCAGGCAGGACGCCCGCAGCGCGCGTCCGGATCGCGAAGGAAGAGGAAGTACCTGAAACTCGAAAAGCCATGGCGGTTTGCGACCTTTTTGATTATAGCCTGCTGTCTGCTGATTTTCGGAGTGAACCGGCTGATCGGACCCTCCAAAGAAAAGGAAAATGTACCGCAGGCAAACGGCGTGCACACGGTACCGTCCTCTGACGAAACGGAAAGTTCGATTCCCGTTCCGCTCACGCCCGGACGTGTTGTGCGTCTGGAGGATATCGGCAGCCAGATGACCGGCTTTCTGGGAGGCATGATACTGAGCCATACCGATAACTACGCGCATGAGCCGCAGCAGGAGGAATCGGCCCCTCCGGTAAGTGTCGAGAGGGAACCTGTCTATACATACTGCGTCGTACTCGATCCGGCGCATGGCGGAGACGATAAGGGCATCGTCGTAGAAAACGCGGTGGAGAGCGAGATTCTGCTTGCCTGGGCACAGGCCCTCCGCGACGCGATGCATGAAAAAAGCGCGTCGATTGAAGTAAAACTTACGCGGGACGACGATTCCTATATGGATTTAAACAGCCGCATCGCCATGGCCAACAGTGCGAAGGCCGATCTGTTTCTCAGCCTGCGGTGTGATCTTTTTATGGACGATACGACGGCGGCGGGGGTGAGCGGGCAGTACTGGGACAGCGAGGAAACAACGGAAAAGGGACAGCGGTCCTTTAAGGCCGCGGAGCGGCTTGCATCGGCCGCGGCGCAGGCGCTTGGCACCCGCAACAGGGGAGCGGTAAATTCCGTCGAAGAGGTCCTGTATCAGACGGAAATGCCGGCGGTTCAGCTGAAACTGGGCTTTCTGTCGAATGATAACGACAGGACGCTGCTGACCGATGAAACGGCGCGAACAAAATGCGCAAACGACCTTGCGGAGGAAATCATCAAAATTTTAAGCGAATATCCGTCAAGACGGGACGAGGCGGGGGAATCCGCCGCGGACGGCGCATCGGAGAGTACGGGCGGATCCGCCGCGGACGGCGTATCGGAGAATACGGGAGAATCCGCCGCGGACGGCGCGTCGGTGAATACGGGCGGAGCGGAATATTAGGCCGCTTACCAGTAAAATCATGCGCGGAGCGGCAAAATTCCGGTTCCGGTTTACACAGGTCAGAATTGGGGAAAGAAGGAATGCGATGGCGATTCTCGTTTATAAATGCCCAAACTGCGGGGCGGCGCTGGAATTTGATGCGGAGCTTAAAAAGCTGCGCTGCGACTACTGCCAGTCCGAGTTTACGCCGGAGGAAGCGCTTGCGGGCGAGGTCGGCGCGGAGCCGCGCGACGTCCGGGAAGATCAGGAGGAAACGGATGAATTTACGGGAAGCGTGAAAGCGTACCATTGTCCGTCCTGCGGGGCCGATATCATAACGGATGCGAATACCGCGGCGACGTTTTGCCGGTTCTGCGGTTCGCCCGCGATTGTCGAGACCAATCTGACCGGCGACTGCCGCCCGGTCAAAATTCTCCCCTTTTCAATATCGAAAGAGCAAGCCATGTACGCGTTCCTGAAATGGTGCCATAAAGGCAGGATTACGCCGAAGGATTTCGCCTCCGCGCGGCAGCTCGAGAAGATTACAGGCATGTATGTGCCGTTCTGGCTGTTCAACTGTGACGTGGAGGGCTTTGCGAGCGGCGTCGGGACCCGAATCCATATATGGCGTGTTGGCGATACGGAATATACGAAAACGCAGTTCTTCCGCATCCGCCGCCGTGCACAACTGCGGTTTTCCCTCATTCCGGCGGATGGTTCCAGGGGCCTTGACGATCAGCTGATGGATCAGCTTGAACCGTTTGACTATAACGGTCTGAAGGATTTTCAGATGCCCTATCTTGCCGGGTACATGGCCGAAAAGTATGATGAAGACTATAAGGCGGTTTTCCCCCGTATCCGGGAGAAGGTCGATCTCTATACCTACAGGCAGCTCCGCAGCACAATTCAGGAATATCATACGGTCCGAATGGACGGCCATAAAACGATTTTCCGGAAAAATGACGCGGTCTACGTGATGCTGCCGGTGTGGATGCTGAAATATCGGTATCTTGATCAGGATTATATATTCGCCATGAACGGACAAACCGGGCGCGTCGCCGGCACGCCGCCGATCAGCAAAAGACGTCTCGGCCTGCGGTTTGCGTTTGCGGCTGTGGTTTCTTTCGCGCTTATGCTGCTCGGAGGGCTTTTCCTGTGAAAAAGCGGGGGATTTTGGCGCGGGCAGGCGTGCTGATCGTAATTTTAGTCCTCATGATGTCTGGCCGGATGCCGAATGCGTATGCGTATGATGCGGAAGGACAGAAGGTTTACGACGGCGCCGGGCTGCTCAGTGCGAAGGAAAGGCGGAATCTCGAGGAGCAGTGCCGTGCCGTCGCGGAGAAGAAGATGCTGGACGTCGTGATTGTGACGACGGAGGATACGCAGGGAAAATCGGCCATGGAGTATGCGGACGATTTCTACGACGGGCATGGCTTCGGCTATGAGCGCGCCCGCGGGACCGGCATCCTGCTCCTGATCGACATGGGACGCCGCGAGGCGTATATTTCGACCTGCGGCGATGCGATCTACTACTTTACCGATAAGCGGAACGACGCGATGCTCGACCGGATCGTTCCGGCGCTTTCTGACGGCGATTACGAGAAAGCCTGCGATACGTTTCTCTCACTGGTAAAAAGCTATATGGGCAGGGACCCGGACGCGCCCCCGACCCTTGCGGAACGGTTCCGGAAGACATTGCGGCGCTGTCCGGTATATCTTGTCATCGCGCTGATTATTGCCGCTGTGTACGCAAACAGCCTGAAAAAAGCGCAGAATACGCGGCGGAATGTGAAGAATGGCGTAACCTACAAGACCTATCAGGACAGAGGCGCTTTTAATCTGGTGCAGCGGGATGATTTTTTCCTGCGGGAACAGGTCACGTCACGCTATATCCCGCCGGTCCGTCCGCCGGAGCATGGTTCGGGCGGCGGAGGCAGCAGCACCCATACGAGTTCAGGCGGCACGTCCCACGGCGGCGGAGGCCGCGGATTCTAAGACTAACTGCGAATTCTAAGGCAAACTATGGGTTCTAAGGCAAACTGCGGATTCTAAGACAAACTGCGAATTTCAGGATTATTGCGGATTCTAAGAAAAATGCGGATTTTTGGCTTTGCGCAAATTCCATGACAGCGGGATTGCGGAAGCGCTGTACAATCCGTCTGATATTTTATCCCAACTCATTTTATATTCCGAGGAGGACATATACATGAAGCAGGTTGATGTACTGATTGTCGGAGGCGGCGTGATCGGCGCCGCGGCCGCGCGTGCCCTCGCGCGCTATAAAATCGGAGTTGCGCTTGTGGAAGCGGAGAGCGATCTTGCGCGCGGGACGTCGGGCGCCAATTCCGGAATTGTGCACGCGGGGTACGACGCCAAACCGGGTACGCTGATGGCGGAACTCAATGTAAAGGGCAACGCGATGTATCCGGAACTCTGTTCCCGGCTTTCGATTCCCTTCGAGCCGATCGGTTCGCTCGTCCTTGCCTTCAGCGACGAAGACAAGGCGGAAATTCAGCGTTTATACCGCCGCGGTCTTGCAAACGGCGTACCGGGGCTGCGGGTGATTTCGGCGGACGAGGTCAAGTCGATGGAGCCGAACGTGTCGGAGAACGTCAACGGGGCTTTGTACGCGCCGACGGCCGGCGTCATCTCGCCGTATGAGGCGACGATCGCCTTTGCGGAAAACGCGGCGGAGAACGGCGTGGACTTCTATCTGCGGCATCCGGTCACCCGCATCGAGAAAAAGGACGGGCTGTTTTACGTGACGGCGGGAGAAACTCTTTTCGTCTCGAAACTTCTCATCAACTGCGCCGGCACGCGTGCCGATGCCGTCAGTCAGATGGCCGGCGGCGAGGCGTTTCCCGCAAAAGCCCGCAAGGGAGAGTATATTTTATACGACAAGAACATGGGCGGTTATGTAAACCATGTGCTGTTCCAGCCGCCCGGCAAGATGGGCAAGGGAATCCTTGTGACGCAGACCGCGGAAGGCAATCTTCTCATCGGGCCGAGCAGCGTGGATGTGGAAGATCCAGAGGATACCGCGACGACGCAGGACGGGCTTGATATGGTGCTGAATACGGCGCGGAAAACCTGCCCCGGACTTCCGGGCGCCGGCGCGATTACGACCTTTGCGGGTATGCGCTCGGTGATCGGCGATGATTTCATCCTGCGGTATTCCGATCAGGTGGACGGCCTTCTCGAGACGGCGGGCATTTGTTCGCCCGGCCTTACGGCGGCCCCCGCGATCGCGGAGAAGCTCGTTTCGATGGTGGGCGAGAAGCTCGATCTTACGGAAAAAGAGGACTTTAAGGATACGCGCGAGGGAATTCCGCATTTCGCAAAGTTAAGCTGGGAGGAGCGCGGCAGGCTGATCGAACAGGATCCGGCCTACGCGCGGATGGTCTGCCGCTGCGAAACGGTGACGGAGGGACAGATTCTAAAAGCCCTTCGCTCTCCCATTCCCGTGTACACGTTAGACGGCGTAAAACGACGCTGCCGCGCCGGGATGGGACGCTGTCAGGGCAGTTTCTGCACGCCGCGCGTCATGGAAATTATCGAGCGCGAAACGGGAATTCCCATTGAAGAGATTACCAAATCAGGTCCGGCCTCGCCGCTCGTAATGGGGCATTTGAAGGACGCGATCGGAGAGGAGGAGAACGCATGATTCGGAAAATCGATACGGTGATCGTGGGCGGCGGCCCGGCCGGCCTCGCGGCGGCGTGCGCCTGCTACGACGGCGGCGTGCGCGATCTCGTGATTCTGGAGAGAGATCAGCATCTTGGCGGGATTTTACAGCAGTGTATACATAACGGATTCGGCCTTCAATGGTTTAAGGAGGAACTGACCGGACCCGAGTACGCGGACCGGTTTATCCGGGAAGCGGAGAAGCGCGGCATTCCGTATATGACGGAGACGATGGTTCTGGAGATCACGGAGGATAAAAAGGTCTACTGTGTGAACCCGAAGGAGGGCGTCGTCGTTTTCGACTGCAAGACGATCATCCTCTCCATGGGCTGCCGCGAACGGGTCCGCGGCAACCTCAAAACGCCGGGCACACGGCCTGCCGGCGTGTATTCGGCGGGGCTTGCGCAGCGCCTCGTAAATCTCGAAGGCGTCATGCCGGGCCGTGAAATCGTGATTCTCGGCTCCGGGGATATCGGCCTGATCATGGCGCGCCGCATGAAGTGGGAGGGCGCCAATGTGAAAATGGTCTGTGAGATCATGCCGTACTCGTCCGGGCTTGCGCGGAATATTCAGCAGTGCCTCGTAGACAATGACATCCCGTTGAAGCTGAAGACGACGGTGGTCAAAATCCATGGGAAGGAGCGGGTGGAAGGCGTGACGATCGCGAAGGTGGACGATCAGATGCGCCCGATCAAGGAAACGGAAGAGTACGTTCCCTGCGATACGCTGATGCTGTCCGTCGGTCTTTTGCCCGAGAACGAGCTGAGCCGCGGCATGAATCTTGCCATGGACCCGGTTACGGGCGGCCCCGCGGTCGACGAAGGGCGCCAGACTTCGATTCCCGGCGTCTATGCCTGCGGCAATGTTCTGCACGTGCATGATATCGTCGATTTCGTAACGAAGGAAAGCATGATCGCGGGAAGCAGTGCGGCGGCGTATGTGAAGGACGGCCGCGGGACACAAGGCGAGCCTGTGACGCTGCGCCCGGGAGAAAACGTGCGCTATATCGTGCCGCAGCGTCTTAGCAGACCGGAAGCCTGCAGCCTGTATTTTCGCGTCGGTTCGCCGCTTGGCGCGGGGAAAATCACGCTTGCGGCGGACGGGGAGATATTGATCACGCGCAAATTCATCCGCGCGGTGCCGGGGGAAATGGAAGAGCTTCCCGTAAACGACGCGGTCGCTAAGAAACTGTACGGTACAAAGGACGTCGTGGTTAGCGCGAAGGAGGACGCATGATGGAAATGGTATGCATTCTGTGCCCGCGGGGCTGCCGCCTCACGGTGGAGAAAGCGGGCGAAGAGGTTCAGGTCAGCGGGAATTTCTGCCCGCGGGGCCGCGGATACGCGGTCGGTGAAATGACGCATCCGGTGCGTACGGTCACGACCTCTGTTTATATGGAGAAGGGCAGCGGGGAGAAGATGCTCTCCGTTAAAACCGCCAAACCCGTCGCGAAGGAGAAAATCCCGCAGATTCTATCCGCCGCAAAAAATGTGCGCGCGAAGGCGCCGGTGGACGTCGGGGACGTGATTGTGCCCAATATCGCGGACAGCGGGAGCGATCTCGTCGCGACGCGCCGGATTTCGTAAACCAAAACGGTCGGACGGGCAGCGGGCTGCAATCCCCGCGCCTTCCGCCGCAAAGGACAAAGCCGCGGCAGGCCTTTACGGATGCTGCGGCGCGGCGGGCATACAATGAAATACGGCGCCTATGCGGGTGCGCAGCGGGAAACAGCGCGTAACGGCGAAAAAAACAGGAAAGGAGCGTCGGGTCCGTGAACCCGGCGGAGAAGAGGACTTATGATTTTACTGCAGAATGGTACGATATATACGATGGAAAAGGATCAGCCGTTTACAGGCGATCTTTTGATTGGCGGCGGCGTCATTCAGCAGGTGGCCCCGCACATCGAGGCTGAAGCCGGCTGGGACGTGATCGACCTGAGCGGCCGGAACGTCTATCCCGGCTTTATCGACGCACACTGCCATTTGGGCATGTCCGAAGAATCGATAGGGTTTGAGGGCGACGACGTTAATGAAATGACGGACCCCGTCACGCCGCAGATGCGCGCCATCGACGGTTTTAATCCGATGGACATCGCGGTGAAGGAAGCAAGGGAAAACGGCGTCACGACCGTCGCGACCGGCCCGGGTTCCGGCAATGTCATAGGAGGCCAGTTCGCCGCCCTGAAAACGTATGGCACGAGAACGGATTCCATGATTGTCAGGGCGCCTCTCGCGATGAAAGTCGCCTTTGGCGAAAATCCGAAGCGCGTCTATAACAGCAAGGGGAAAACGCCGATGACGCGGATGGGGACGGCGGCTCTCCTGCGCGAAACGCTGTTTAAGGCGGTCCAGTATAAACGGCAGATAGAGACGCGCGGCGACGATCCGACATTTACGCGGGATTTTAAGCTCGAACCCCTGATTCCCGTGCTGAATAAGGAAATCCCGCTGAAAGCGCACGCGCACCGCGCCGACGATATTTTCACGGCCCTTCGGATCGCGAAAGAATTTGATGTGCGGATTACGCTCGACCACTGCACGGAGGGGCATTTAATCGCGGATGAACTTGCGCGGGAGAATGTCGGCATCATCGTCGGGCCTTCTTTTGGCAGCAGGAGCAAGTTTGAGCTTACCAATAAAACCTTCGATACGCCCGGCGTACTCTATAAAGCCGGCGTCAAGGTCGCGATCATGACGGATCATCCTGTGATTCCCTGCCAGCATCTTCCGCTTTGCGCGGCGCTTGCGTACAGGGCGGGACTGCCGAAACAGGAGGCGCTGAAGGCGATTACAATCAACGCCGCGGAGATTCTGGGACTGGAAGATACGCTTGGAAGTATCCGCATCGGGAAAGCCGCCGATCTGACGGTCTGGAAGGGCGATCCGATGGAGGATTACGGCGCCGCCTCTTACATGACGGTCATGGGCGGGCGCGTTGTGTATAAAGCGGATTGTCCGGCTTAAGCGAACGCGCCATGGCGGTTGTATTTCAAAACGACTGGCAGGAATTGTTAGCCGGTGAATTTCAAAAGGAATACTATAAGAAGCTGCATTCTTTTCTGGCGCAGGAATACCGGACGCAGACGGTGTACCCGGATATGTATGATATTTTTAACTGTCTGCGGGAAACCGCCTATAAGGACGTCAAGGTCGTAATTCTGGGGCAGGACCCCTATCACGGCCCCGGTCAGGCGCATGGATTCAGCTTTTCGGTTCGTCCGGGCGTAAAGCCGCCTCCATCGCTGATCAATATCTATAAGGAGCTTATGACGGATGTCGGCTGTACGATGCCGCACACGGGGTGCCTTAAAAAATGGGCCGATCAGGGCGTGCTGATGCTGAATTCGGTACTCACCGTCCGCGCCGGGCAGGCCGGTTCGCACCGCGGTCAGGGCTGGGAATTTTTTACGGATCATATCATTTCCCTTTTAAATGAGAGAACCGATCCGGTCGTCTTTCTTCTCTGGGGCCGCTACGCAAGGGAGAAAAAGGCCTTGATTACGAATCCATGGCACTGCATCTTCGAGGCGGCGCATCCCAGTCCGCTCTCCGCGAACAATGGATTTTTCGGATGCCGGCATTTTTCCAAGACGAACGCGGTTCTGACGCAGATGGGAAAGCAGCCGATCGACTGGCAAATCGAGTAACCGGCGGCTTGAAGTTCTGTTGAACCGCCCAGCTACCACTCGTGTTTCACTTCATTCGCATCAAATCCGTATGTGTCCAGAAAACGCTGAAGGTCCTTGTCTGTACGAATGAGCATAACATCGACGAATTTTCCGGTCGAAAGGTCCCGGAAACCGGCTACTTTTTCTCCGGTACAGATACTGGCGCGGATCACCGGTTCTTTTCCTGCGCGGTCGAACGGCGCGGGCGCCTTCCTGTTTCTGCTGAACATCGTTCATCCCTTCTTTTTTATAAAAGACATTCGTTCTTCTGCGTCTTCTGGCCTTCTGCGAGAATCCGCATGACATTTTTTGCGGTGTTCTGTACGTGCATCGTCATCCGGTCCCGCGCGGCCTTAGGATCCCGCGCGCGGATTGCCTCGAGGATCTCCCGGTGTTCGCGAATGGATTCCTGTGCCCGTCCTTCGGTTTTCAGGGAGGCTCCGCGGGAGCGGCCGACATAGTTGTGCATATCCTTTAGAATATGGCGCAGCATCCGACTTTTGCAAATGTCGTACAGCTGCTGATGAAAGCGTCCGTCCATGGGCTGCAGCTTTTCAAAGTTGCCCCGGTCGAGATAAAACTGTGTCAGATCGAGCGTTTCCTCAAGCTGGTCCATCTCTTCCTGCGTCGCTTCCATGGCCGCCCGTTCCGCAGCCATTCCTTCAATGACGGAACGAATGTCATAGATATCGCGGATATCTTCCGGCGTGATTCCCTTTACAATGGCGCCCCGGTTGGGCCGGATTTCAACCAGCTCCTCAAGTTCAAGCTGGCGAAGAGCCTCGCGGACCGGCGTGCGGCTGACCCCCAGTTCTTTTGCGATGCCCATCTCCGTAATCGCCTCTTCCTCGCCATAGCGGCCGGAGAGGATATCCTGCCGGATTGTCTGGTATACCTGTGTCGTCAGATTGGAACCGGAGCCGGTATCGTCCCAGGAGTCTGACTGATTTTTCACCATTGAGTTTCACCTGAATCCCTTTTCAGATTCTTAAAAAAGTTTTCTATCGTATCGCGGGAGGCGGAAACGACACCCTGTACCATGGCGTCGGAACCGCCTCCGCGTCCGTTCAGGGCTTTATTTACGGCCTTGCCGAGGCCGCGGACGGACGCGGTTCTGCAGGAGAGAATGTACTGCCAGCGCGAGGGTTCCCGCTCAAGGAAAAGAGCGACAGGACCGTCCCGCCGTTCCGTCAGAAGGTTTACGTATTCGCGGGCGCAGTCGGCGTCGCTGAAGGATTCAAAAACAACATACGGCTCCGGGCCGGAAGGCGCCGTCTCCGCCTGCAGACGGATCAGGCGGCGCTGCGCAGCAAGCAGCTGTTCGTGCTGAGCCTTCATATCCTCGAGAAGTTTTGTCACGCCGTCCGCGACGTTTTCCGCCTTAACGGAGAGCAGCGCGCCGATCTGCCGGGCCTCGCTTTGAAAGCGGTCCGCGGCCTCGAGCGCGCGGCTGCCGCAAAGCAGGCTGATGCGAGTGCCGCCTTTGTATTTCTGTGCGGACAGAATTTTGATAAGCCCGATTTCCCCGGTATTTCGCACGTGCGGCGCGCAGCAGGCGCAAAGGTCTAACTCGCCGATTTTGACGATCCGGACCTTTTCACCCTCAAATTCCTTTTTGCTGCGGTAGGAAAGCGAAGTAAGGACTTTCGGCTCCGGATAGGAAACCGTGACCGGCAGGTTCGCCCAGACGGCCTCGTTGGCTTTCTTTTCAACGGAAAGAAGCTGTTCCATGGTGAGGATTCCATTCACGTCGAGGGTTACCTCCGCGGCCCCCATGTGAAATCCGACGTTGTCCAGACCGTAGTCCGCGTGAAGAAGCCCGGAAACGATGTGCTCCCCGCTGTGCTGCTGCATATTGGAAAAACGCCTGGGAAAATCAATTTCCCCCTCCACGGTTTCGCCCGGCGCGAGGGGATTCGGAACGATATGGTGAACGA
>CAYUPA010000031.1:0-1217 GCA_964446565.1 uncultured Lachnospiraceae bacterium | reverse complement strand
CTCGGCAAGGGAAAGAACCGGCATCCCGTTCAGGGTTCCCCGGTCGGGCTCCTGTCCGCCGCCGCCCGGGAAGAAGGCGGTCCGGTTCAGAACGACGTCAAATCCGGTGTCCGCGGCTTCACAGGAAAGGACGCTCGCGGAGAAACGAGCCGCGTGGCTGTCTGCGTCATAGATGCGTGGGGTCATTGCATTGCCTCCAGATAAAGCTCCGCCAGAAAAATATCTTCGGGCGTTGTAATTTTGATGTTTTGAGAGGAACCCGGAATGAGCAGCACGGGCCTTGCGCCGAAGCGTTCCATTACGGCGCCGTCGTCGGTGCAGCCGTGTTCGCCGGCCTCCCGCGCCGCCTGATGCGCGCGGAGAATTTCGCCGCAGAAGAAGACCTGCGGAGTCTGCACGTTCCAAAGGTTCTCGCGTTTCGGGGTCTCGATGACGAAGCCGGCGGAGTCGGTCCGTTTGACAGTATCCCGGACCGGCGTCGCGGCGATGGCGCAGCCGTTTTTTCTGGCGGCTTCGATACAGGCTGTGATAAGGCTTTCGCTCACAAGGGGCCTTGCCGCGTCGTGAATCGCCACAAGTTCGCAGTCCGCGCGGATGGCCTTAAGCCCTTCGTATACGGAATCCTGTCTTGTCGCGCCGCCTTCCGCAATAAGGCGTACCTTCGGAAAATCTTTTGCGATGTCCTGCACGGCCTCCCTGTCCCCAGCGCCTGTCACGATGGCGATCCTGTCAATCATCGGGTGGCTTGCAAAGACCGCGAGGGTGCGCGCAAGGATCGGCTTGCCAAGGAGCGGCAGAAACTGCTTTTTGACGGGGGAATGCATCCGGGAACCGGAGCCGGCGGCCGGAAGCAGCGCCCAGGTATTTGACATGGGAACCTCCGAATCTGGATTAGAATCCTGCTTCGCAGGAGTGATGAACTCTCTGTAAAACCGGCTATAGTGTAGCATAGTCGGCGGGATAAAACAAGAACTTTCGCTTCCCGAATTAGCCGCGGGTGAAGGAAAAAAGGGAGTTATTTGAGGCTCCTTTTTTACGATCCTGCGTGAAAACTTTGATCTCTGCTTTGATATGGACAGATCAGCATGTTTTTCCTGCATATCAGAGAAATTCAATCACAGGGCATAACTCTGCACGTCTTTTTGCAGCATTCAATCCCGTACTCGAGAAGGTTTTCCATCCCGCCATTCTGGAGTTCTTCCGTGTCCGCCTTGACG
>CAYUPA010000030.1:8256-11791 GCA_964446565.1 uncultured Lachnospiraceae bacterium | reverse complement strand
TCTTCCCTACGTCCATCAATGACGGAAAGTATTTTTTTCTCGATTGCGTCCATGGATTTTCCTCCCCTATGTTCTGTTTGATGTTCTGTTTGATGTTCTGTTTGATGTCCGTTTAACGTCTTGTTTGATGTTGCATTTGCCGCCATGCCTGGCATTCAGTTTGCCGTTATCGCGCCGGAATTAATCGTAATCCGGAATACTCCAGAGGTTATTGTACTTCGGCCCGTTGTTTTCCTTTATCCATTCCAGAAATTCTTCCGACTGATAAGCGGCTACCACGTCTTTCGCCCACTGCGTGTTCTGATTCTCTTCTTTTACCACTACCTGAAGCCAGAATTCATCGCTCAGGTTCTCATGAAAGAGAGCGGCGGAAGGATCCAGCCCGGAATACGCTACGATGGAGCCTGTGATGATGCCGTAATCAAAATCCGCCAGTGTGGTCGCAATCAGCTGTGTGCCTACTTCCTGTATATCAATGTCATAGATGTATTCCACCACATCTTCCGGGCTTGCGTTTGCCTTGTCAACGTCGTCTTTCAGCTTCACCCATCCCAAATCCTGCAGCATAATCATGGCCCGGGCCATGTTGCCGGTATCCTGGGGAATGGCGACGACCATCCCGTCCGCGATTTCTTCTACCGAAGTATGCGTTTCGGAAAAAACAGAGGCGGGAACCGTAGGAATTTTGCTCAATGCCACTAAATTCCCCTTGGCGGATTCGTTGAACGCGTCCATGTAAGCGGTATGCTGTTCCACGGAGAGATCCACGTCCCCGTCATTAAGGTTGACGTCCGCTTCGTTAAGATTCAGCTCCACACATTCGAACGTGTAGCCTTTTTCCTCAAGCATGGGAATAATGGCTTCCTCGAACAGTTCCGTATAGGGACCGGCTCCTTTCGCGTATTTGATGTTCGTTTTCTCCTGCCCGAGATTGGATTCCTTCTGCCCGCATCCTGTAAAAATAAGAGTAAGTCCCAGGGCCAAAAAAAGAGAAGCAAGCTTGTGAATTGGTTTCATCATATTTCCTCCTATGCTTTACGCTTTACGCTTTACGCTTTATGCTTTGCGCTTTGTGCTTTGCGCTTTGCGCTTTACGCTTTACGCTTTATGCTTTGCGCTTTATGCTTTATGCTTTACGCTATATGCTTTACACTTTACGTTTTATATTTTGCGAATTTGCTTTTCGTGCGCACAGGCACATTCCGTCCCATCCATTTGCGGCCGTCATTTATTCCTTCTGGCAAACCCGGCCAGTTTGTTGCCCAGGGTCTGAACCAGCTGTGTGACAAGAATCAAAATGATCACAAGGGAATACATGAGGGTGTAGTTAAACTTATTGTAGCCATAGTTCTGAATCAGCGCGCCAATGCCTCCCCCGCCGATATAGCCTGCCATGGCGCTCGAACCTATGAGGCCCACGATACCGGTAGTCAGGGATAGAATCAGGGAACCTAAGGATTCCGGCAGGATGAAATGGAAGATGATCTGGAAAGGAGTCGCTCCGATGCTTTGCGCGGCCTCCAGAATGCCGCTGCTGGTATCAAGAAGGGAATTCTCCATCAGTCTTGACATGAAGGGAATGCTGGACAAAGTCATGGGCACGATAGCGGCGGTGGGGCCGATTCTGGTTCCGATAAGCAGTTTGGTGAGGGGCATGACGGCAACCAGAAGAACGACAAAGGGGGTGCTCCTTATGATATTCACAATGAAGTTCAGAATGTGGTACACAACCAGATTCTGGAAAAGGCCTCCCTTTCTGGTAAACGCAAGAAGGATGGCAAGGAAAAAGGACACAACGGTCGCAATAATTAAGGATATACTGACCATGTACACCGTCTGCGCGATGGACTCTGTGATTTTTTCCATGGATATGCCAAGAAAACTTTCCAAAAATTCTTTCATTCTGTTACCTCCCGGTTTTCCACGTGTTCCGCAGGATCAATCTCCTGCCAGTCCACGCGGCAGGAAACAAAGTAGTCTGTAGCTTTATGGATTTCTTCTTCTGTGCCGATGATCTGAATGATGATAATGCCCAGCACCTTATCCTGTATTTCACTGATGCTGGCAAACAGGATATTGGTTTCCACGAGGAACTTTTTATTGACCGCCGCCAGTACCGATTCCGTCGTTTCACTGTCAAGGAATTTCAGCTTGAGCACTTTGTTGTTGCGCGGTTCGTCCCTAATGCTCTTCAGCAGCAGAGGCGGGACGCTGTCATTGATGACCGTTCGCACGAAGTCTTTCGTGATCTGCTGCTTTGGCTCGCTGAAAATATCCAGAACATTCCCCTCTTCCACGATCCTTCCGTTTTCCATCACGGCGACACGGTCGCAAATGCTGCGGATGACATTCATTTCGTGCGTGATCAAAACGATGGTGATGTGCAGTTCCCGGTTCACCCGTTTTAACAGTTCCAAAATGGCGCCGGTCGTTTTCGGGTCAAGCGCGCTGGTGGCTTCATCGCTCAAAAGAATGGAAGGATTGGAAACGAGCGCCCGGGCGATGCCTACGCGCTGTTTCTGGCCGCCGGACAGCTTGGCGGGATAGGCATCCCGTTTATCGGACAGTTCCACGAAAGACAGCACTTCCTCCACCCTGCGGTTGATCTCTTCTTTGGGAAGATGATTCAACTTCAAAGGCAGAGCGACATTGGCATAGACGGTTTTGCTTTCCAGAAGCTGAAACTGCTGAAAAATCATACCGATGTTTTTCCGCTTTTTCCTAAGGTCCGGGGCGGACAGTTGATGAACGTCCTCGCCGTCCACCAGCACCTTGCCCTCCGTAGGCTTTTCCAGGGCATTGATCATACGCAGAAGGGTGGATTTTCCGGCGCCCGAGAAACCGATGATGCCGTAAAGGGCGCCGCTTTCGATGGTCAGATTCACGTTTTTTAAAGCCTCCACGCTCATTTTCCCAGTGTGGAAGGTTTTGCTGACGTTTTGGAATTCAATCATATTCCCTCGTCTTCCTTTCTGATTTTCTGCCATTATACAGCAGGACGGCGGAATTGTATAATACTCTATATCTATAAGAAGATATAAGAAAAGGCTATAGAAAAGATACGCCCCCGGTCTTTGGCTCCCGCGGAGAACTCCGATTCCATATAAAGCCCGTCTGCGTAAGAGCAGCTGATCCCTTTCGGAAAGGAAAACCGGAACACCTGTAGGAATTTTTCTCTTCTTATTGATAAAAACGAAGCCGGCATGATACAATTGACGTGATCCAATAATTAAAACCCGGCGCAGAAAATACTTCAGCACCGGGTCCATACACGAAGGCGAGGCGGACATTTTGGAGAATCGGAATCTTTTAGGCAAAACGAAAGAGGGCGTGTTTCTTTCTGCCGCGCGAGGCGCATCGGAGATAAGCTCCCGTTATCTGTTGATTACTGAAATTGCGGAAAAATATCATATGATAGAACGGAACCTTTCCTTTCCGGAAGAATTGCCAGGCGCGGGCCGCCGTTTCAGAGGATAAAGGCCATGTGGGTCGTATTCGCTTTCGGCTCGGCTTTTTTTGCCGGCGTAACCGCCAT